>NZ_SDPL01000070.1 GCF_004135055.1 Agromyces binzhouensis
GGCGTCGGGGCCCGTGCCCTTCGCCGCCGCCGACTCGGGGCCGGCGACCGGCTAGGAGTGGCGACCCGGGATGATCGCGTCGATGACGCGGCGGAGCGGCGACTCGTGCGGTGCCTCGGCCGGCGCGGGGGCCGGTGCGACGGCGGTGTGCTCGCGTGCGAACGCCACGGTCTCGCGCAGCATGTCGAGCCGCTCGGACTCGGTCTTCGCCTTCCGCGTGTTCACCTCGGCGACGATCGAGCCGTCCCAGCCCTGGTCGGCGAGCATGCGCAGCACTTCGGCGACGGGCTCCCTGCCTCGCCCCGGGAGCAGGTGCTCGTCGAAGATCTGGCCCTCGCCGATCGCCCCCGACCCGTCGCACAGGTGCACGTGACGCAGGCGCTCGCCGAGGTCGGTCGCGAGCTGCATGCTGTCGGTGCCCGAGAGCGCGGCGTGCGAGAAGTCGAGGGTCACCGCGTCGCAGTCCATCTGGCGCGGGTCCCAGCCGGGCGCGTAGGCCTTCATGTTCCGTCCCGCGGCACGCCACGGGAACATGTTCTCGACCGCGATCTCGACGCCGTGCTCCTCGGAGAGGGTGCGCACGATCGGGAGGAACTCGAGCGCGTAGCTCGCCTGCCAGCGGAACGGCGGGTGGACGACGACGCTGCCCGCTCCGACCGCCTTGGCGAGCTCGGCCGTGCGGGCCAGCTTGACGCGCGGGTCGCGGCCCCAGACGAAGTGCGTGAGCAGCAGCACCGGTGCGTGGATCGAGAGGATCGGGAGCTCGTAGCGCTCGGACATCTCGACGAGCGCCTCGGGATCCTGCGTCGTCGCCTCCTGCGAGACCATGATCTCCACGCCGTCGAACCCGGCATCCTTCGCGATGCGGAAGGCGTGCTCGGGTTCGAGTGGGTACACGCAAGTGGTGCTCATACCGATACGGATCATGAGGCTCGAAGTCTAGCCCCGACGGCTGGGGATCGGGTGGGGACGTTCGGCTGTTAGCCTGATCCACGAGCCGCCAGGAGGATCCGACGACGTGAAGCCCGCGACCGACTCCGACACCGAGCCCGACATCGAGCCGATCTACGACATGGTCGTGGTCAGCAACCGCCTGCCAGTCGACTACGTCGGCGGCGAGGGCGCCGACACGCAGTGGAAGGCCTCGCCGGGAGGGCTCGTCACCGCCCTCGAACCCGTGATGCGGGCCAACGACGGCGCTTGGGTCGGCTGGGCCGGCGTCGCCGACCGCGAGTTCGCGCCCTTCGAGCACGACGGCATCTCGATCGTGCCCGTCCCGCTCTCCGAGCAGGAGATCGAGGAGTACTACGAGGGCTTCTCGAACGACACCCTCTGGCCGCTCTACCACGACGTCATCGCGCCGCCCAGCTTCCACCGCGAGTGGTGGGAGGCCTACGTCGCGGTCAACCGCCGCTTCGCCCAGGCGGCCGCGGCCGCCGCAGCGGAGGGCGGGGTCGTGTGGGTGCAGGACTACCAGCTGCAGCTCGTGCCGCGCATGCTCCGCGAGGCCCGGCCCGACCTGGTCATCGGCTTCTTCAACCACATCCCGTTCCCGGCGTACGGCATCTACTCGCAGCTGCCCTGGCGGCGCCAGGTCGTCGAGGGCCTGCTCGGCGCCGACGTCATCGGCTTCCAGCGGGCGGCGGATGCCGGGAACTTCTCGCGCGCGGTCCGCCGGCTCTTCGGCTACAAGACGCGCGGCACCGTGATCGACGTGCCCGGCGAGGACGGCGCGGTGCGCCACGTCGTCGCCCGCCACTTCCCGATCTCGATCGACGCGGCGGCGTTCGAGGACCTCGCGCGCACGCCCGAGGTCCAGGAACGCGCCCGCGCCATCCGCCGCAGCCTCGGCGACCCCGACATCGTCATGCTCGGCGTCGACCGCCTCGACTACACCAAGGGCATCCGCCACCGCATGAAGGCGTTCGGCGAACTGCTGCGCGACGAGCGGCTCTCGGTCGAGCAGGCCACGCTCGTGCAGGTCGCGAGCCCGTCGCGCGAGCGCGTCGAGACCTACCGGCAGCTGCGCGACGAGATCGAGCTCATGGTCGGTCGCCTCAACGGCGACTACTCGACGCTCGGGCACCCCGCGATCACCTACCTCCACCACGGCTACCCGCGGCAGGAGATGGCCGCCCTGTACCTCGCGGCCGACGTCATGCTCGTCACGGCGCTCCGCGACGGCATGAACCTGGTCGCCAAGGAGTACGTCGCGAGCCGGTACGACGACGACGGCGTGCTGCTGCTCAGCGAGTTCACCGGGGCGTCCGACGAGCTCCGCCAGGCGATCCTCGTGAACCCCCACGACATCGAGGGCCTGAAGGACGCCATGGTCGAGGCCACGAAGCTCTCCAAGCGCGAGCGGGCCCGCCGCATGCGGGTGCTCCGCAAGCGCGTCAAGGAGAACGACGTCGCCAACTGGTCCGCGACCTTCCTCGAGACCCTCACCGGGGTCGGGAAGATCGAACCGGGCGTGCCCGACGGGCTGCGCAGTGCCGTCGCCAAGCTCGCCGAGGCCCCGCGACTCCTGGTCGCGCTCGACTTCGACGGCACCCTCGCCCCGATCGTCGACCGCCCGGAGGACGCCCGCTCGACCGCGCGCGCCCGCGATGCGATCGAACGGATGTCGGAGCACGAGGACACCCGGGTCGCGCTCGTCTCCGGGCGCGCGCTCGACAGCCTCAAGGAGGTCGCCTCGCCGCCCGTCGCGGCGCTCCTCAGCGGATCGCACGGCGTCGAACTGCAGCTCGACAGCGGGGGAGACGTGACGATCGACCTGCGCGAGGGCGAGCTGACGCGGCTCGAGCAGCTCATCGAGATCGTCGAGCAGGCGGCATCCGCTGCGGACGGCGCCTGGGTGGAGCGCAAGCCCGCCGGCATCGCGCTGCACACCCGCAAGCTGGGCGCCGGGGCCGGTGCCGCGCTGCAGCGCAGCGCCCGCGAGCTGGTCGAGCAGGAACTGCCCGGCCTCGCGACGCGCTCGGGCAAGAACGTGCTCGAGTTCGCGGTCCGGGCCAGCGACAAGGGCGAGGCGCTCGTTCGGCTGCGACAGCACGCGGGGGCCGACGCCGTGATCTACGTGGGCGACGACATCACCGACGAGGATGCGTTCGCGGTCCTCGAGGGCGTCGACGTCGGCGTGAAGGTCGGACAGGGCAAGTCGCTCGCCGCGTATCGCCTGAACGGGCCCGACGACGTCGCCGAGCTGCTCGAGCTCCTCGCCGACGTGCGCGACGCCGCGCGCTGAAACGCCGCGGCGCGGTACCCGCCCCGCACTGGACGCCGTGGCGAACGGATGCCGCCGCGAGCGCCGGTCCCGCGGCGAAACGGGTCGCGCGCGGCCCGTAGACTCGACCCATGTCGGAGATCGATCCCAAGCCCCGCAGTCGCGTCGTCACGGATGGCATCGAGGCCACCACCAGCCGCGGGATGCTCCGCGCGGTCGGAATGGGCGACGCCGACTGGGACAAGCCCCAGGTCGGCATCGCCTCCTCGTGGAACGAGATCACGCCCTGCAACCTCTCGCTCGGCCGCCTCGCGCAGGCCGCCAAGGAGGGCGTGCACGGCGGCGGCGGGTACCCGCTGCAATTCGGCACCGTCTCGGTCTCCGACGGCATCTCGATGGGCCACGAGGGCATGCACTTCTCGCTCGTGTCGCGCGAGGTCATCGCCGACTCCGTCGAGGTCGTCATGCAGGCCGAGCGCCTCGACGGCTCGGTGCTCCTCGCGGGCTGCGACAAGTCCATCCCGGGCATGCTCATGGCCGCCGCCCGGCTCGACCTCGCATCGGTGTTCCTCTACGCGGGCTCGATCGCGCCCGGCTGGGTGCGCCTGTCCGACGGCACCGAGAAGGACATCACGATCATCGACTCGTTCGAGGCGGTCGGCGCCGTCAAGGCGGGCAAGATGAGCGAGGAGGACGCCAAGCGCATCGAGTGCGCCTTCGCGCCCGGCGAGGGTGCCTGCGGCGGCATGTACACCGCCAACACCATGGCGTCGGTCGCCGAGGCGCTCGGGCTCTCGCTCCCGGGGTCGGCGTCCCCGGCATCCGCCGACCGCCGCCGCGACTACTACGCGCACCGCTCGGGCGAGGCGGTCGTCGAGTTGCTGAAGCAGGGCATCACCGCACGGCAGATCCTCACCAAGAAGGCGTTCGAGAACGCCATCGCGGTCGGCATGGCGCTCGGCGGCTCGACGAACATCGTGCTGCACCTGCTGGCCATCGCCCGCGAGGCCGAGGTCGAGCTCACCCTCGACGACTTCAACCGCATCGGCTCGAAGGTGCCGCACATCGGCGACCTCAAGCCCTTCGGCAAGTACGTCATGAACGACGTCGACCGCCGCGGCGGCCTCCCCGTGCTCATGAAGGCGCTGCTCGACGCCGGGCTCATGCACGGCGACGCGCTCACGGTCACCGGGAAGACCCTCGCCGAGAACCTCGCCGAGATGGACATCCCCGCCCTCGACGGCGAGGTGCTCCGCACGCTCGACAACCCGATCCACGAGACCGGCGGCCTCACGATCCTGCACGGCTCGCTCGCCCCCGAGGGCGCGGTCGTGAAGACCGCGGGCTTCGACGCGGCGACCTTCGAGGGCCCCGCCCGCGTGTTCGAGCGCGAGCGTGCCGCGATGGACGCGCTCACCGCGGGCGAGATCAAGCACGGCGACGTCGTCGTCATCCGCTACGAGGGCCCCAAGGGCGGCCCCGGCATGCGCGAGATGCTCGCCATCACCGCCGCCATCAAGGGCGCTGGGCTCGGAAAAGATGTACTACTCTTGACGGACGGTCGATTCTCAGGCGGCACAACCGGCCTGTGCATCGGCCATCTGGCACCCGAGGCGGTGGACGCAGGTCCGATCGCCTTCGTGCGCGATGGTGATCTGATTCGGGTCGATATCGCGGCTCGTTCCATCGACCTACTGGTCGACGAGTCCGAGCTGGCAGCCCGCCGCGACGGCTGGGCCGCACTTCCCCCGCGCTACACCCGAGGCGTCCTCGCGAAGTACTCCAAGCTCGTGCGCTCCGCAGCCGAAGGCGCGACGACGGGCTGAGGCTCTCGCCTGTCCCGAACACACCATCACCATGAACAGGAATCGAATGTCCACGGAAGCCAGCACCGTGCCATCGCCCGCCACCCTGTCGCAGTCCCAGAACGGGCCCGAGATGCTCACCGGAGCCGAGGCGGTCGTGCGATCGCTCGAGCTCATCGGCATCACCGACGTGTTCGGACTGCCCGGCGGCGCGATCCTCCCCGTCTACGACCCGCTGCTCGACAGCCGCCGGCTTCGGCACATCCTCGTCCGCCACGAGCAGGGCGCCGGCCACGCCGCCGAGGGCTACGCGTCGTCGACCGGCAAGCTCGGCGTCGCGATCGCGACCTCGGGCCCCGGCGCGACGAACCTCGTGACCGCGATCGCCGACGCGCACATGGACTCGGTGCCGCTGCTCGCGATCACCGGCCAGGTGTTCTCGAACCTCATGGGCACCGACGCGTTCCAGGAGGCCGACATCGTCGGCATCACGATGCCGATCACGAAGCACTCGTTCCTCGTCAAGCGCGCGGAGGAGATCCCGGCGACGATCGCGGCCGCGGCGCACATCGCCTCGACCGGTCGCCCCGGCCCCGTGCTCGTCGACATCACGAAGGACGCCCAGCAGGCGACCTTCGCGTTCTCCTGGCCGCCGAAGCTCGACCTGCCCGGCTACCGTCCGATCACCAAGGCCCACGGCAAGCAGGTGCTCGCCGCGGCGCAGCTCATCGCCGAGGCCAAGCGTCCGGTGCTCTACGTCGGCGGCGGCATCATCCGCGCCGGGGCGTCCGAGGAGCTCCTCGCGCTCGCCGAGGGCACGCGCGCACCGGTCGTGACCACGCTCATGGCGCGCGGCGCGTTCCCCGACTCGCACCAGCAGCACCTCGGCATGCCGGGCATGCACGGCACGGTCCCCGCCGTGCTCGCGCTGCAGGAGTCCGACCTGCTGATCGTGCTCGGCGCGCGCTTCGACGACCGCGTGACCGGCAAGGCCGCACTGTTCGCGCCCGACGCGAAGGTCGTCCACGTCGACATCGACCCGGCGGAGATCGGAAAGATCCGCGCTGCCGACGTGCCGATCGTGGGTGACGCGAAGGAGGTCCTCGTCGACCTGCTGGCCGCGTACCGCGAGGTCACCAAGGCGGGTGCGCCCGACATCGACGAGTGGTGGGCGACGCTCGACGGCCTCCGCACCGAGTACCCGCTCGGCTACGCGCCGACCTCCGACGGCCTGCTCGCGCCGCAGTACGTGATCCAGCGCATCGGCGAGCTCACCGGACCCGAGGGCGTGTACGCCGCGGGCGTCGGCCAGCACCAGATGTGGGCGGCGCAGTTCATCAAGTACGAGCGCCCCAACTCGTGGCTGAACTCCGGCGGCGCGGGCACCATGGGCTACGCGGTCCCCGCGGCGATGGGCGCCAAGGTCGCCGAGCCGAACCGGACCGTCTGGGCGATCGACGGCGACGGCTGCTTCCAGATGACGAACCAGGAGCTCGCGACCTGCACCCTGAACGACATCCCGATCAAGGTCGCGGTCATCAACAACTCCTCGCTCGGCATGGTCCGCCAGTGGCAGACCCTGTTCTACGACGGCCGGTACTCCAACACCGACCTGAACACGGGGCACGACACCGCGCGCGTCCCCGACTTCGTGAAGATGGCCGAGGCCTACGGCGCGCTCGGCATCCGGGTGACGAAGGAGGAGGAGGTCGACGACGCGATCAAGCTCGCGCTCGCGACCAACGACCGCCCGGTCGTGATCGACTTCGTCGTCTCCGCCGACGCCATGGTGTGGCCGATGGTCCCCCAGGGCGTGTCCAACAGCTACATCCAGTACGCCCGCGACCACGCGCCGGCATTCAGCGAGGAGGACTGACATGTCGACCCACGTGCTCTCACTCCTCGTCGAGGACAAGCCGGGCCTGCTGACCCGCGTCGCGGGACTGTTCGCCCGCCGCGGCTTCAACATCGAGTCGCTCGCGGTCGGCCACTCCGAGATCGACGGCCTCAGCCGCATCACCGTCGTCGTCGACGTCGAGGACCTGCCGCTCGAGCAGGTCACCAAGCAGCTGAACAAGCTCGTCAACGTGATCAAGATCGTCGAGCTCGACCCGGCGCAGTCGGTGCAGCGCGAGCACCTGCTCATCAAGGTGCGCGTCGACAACACGACGCGCTCGCAGGTGCTCGAGGCCGTCAACCTCTTCCGCGCCCGCGTCGTCGACGTCTCGACCGACGCGCTCGTGATCGAGGTCACCGGCGACTCCGGCAAGACCACCGCGCTGCTGAAGGTCCTCGAGCCCTACGGCATCAAGGAGATCGCCCAGTCGGGCCTCCTCGCCATCGGGCGCGGCGGCAAGTCGATCACCGAGCGCGTCTTCAAGAACTGACCAGCGGATGCCACGGCGCCGCGCCGAGGCATCCGTCACCTGAACCCCACCCAAGGAGAAAGAACAGCAATGGCTGAGATCTACTACGACAAGGACGCCGACCTCTCGCTCATCCAGGGCAAGAAGGTCGCCGTCATCGGCTACGGCTCGCAGGGCCACGCGCACGCGCAGAACCTCCGCGACTCGGGCGTCGAGGTCGTCATCGGCCTCAAGGAGGGGTCGAAGTCGACCCAGAAGGCCGAGGAGGCCGGCTTCGAGGTCAAGAGCGTCGCGGACGCCGCCGCGTGGGCCGACGTCGTCGTCATCCTCGCGCCCGACCAGTTCCAGCGCCACATCTACGCCGAGTCCGTCAAGGACAACCTGAAGGAGGGCGACACGCTCGTCTTCGGCCACGGCTTCAACGTGCGCTTCGGCTACATCCAGGCGCCCGAGGGCGTCGACGTGATCCTCGTCGCGCCGAAGGCGCCGGGCCACACGGTGCGCCGCGAGTTCGTCGCCGGCCGCGGCATCCCCGACATCATCGCCGTCGAGCAGGACGCCTCGGGCAGCGCCTGGGACCTCGCCAAGTCGTACGCCAAGGCCATCGGCGGCACCCGCGCGGGCGTCATCAAGACGACCTTCACCGAGGAGACCGAGACCGACCTGTTCGGCGAGCAGGCCGTGCTCTGCGGCGGCGTCTCGCAGCTCGTCCAGTACGGCTTCGAGACCCTCACCGAGGCCGGCTACCAGCCCGAGATCGCCTACTTCGAGGTGCTCCACGAGCTGAAGCTCATCGTCGACCTCATGTGGGAGGGCGGCATCTCGAAGCAGCGCTGGTCGGTCTCCGACACCGCCGAGTACGGCGACTACGTCTCGGGCCCGCGCGTCATCGACCCGCACGTCAAGGAGAACATGCAGGCCGTGCTCGCCGACATCCAGTCGGGCGCGTTCGCCAAGCGCTTCATCGACGACCAGGACAACGGCGCCAAGGAGTTCCTCGAGCTCCGCGCCAAGGGCGAGGGTCACCCCATCGAGACCACCGGTCGCGAGCTGCGCAAGCTGTTCGCGTGGACCCAGGTCAGCGAGGACGACTACGTCGACGGCGAGGTCGCTCGCTAGGGCTCGCGCTTCAGCGACCGTCGCCGCACTGGTTCACGAGGGCGCCCATGCACATCGCATCCTGGGCGCCCTCGTCGATTACCCGTCTCGGGGCGGTCAACCCGCCGTGACACCCGACCCGATCGAGTCGGCGCAGGTGGCGTGGTAGGCCTCGTCGCCGAAGTAGGTCGCCCACTCGAGCTCGGTGAGGTCGCGGCCGACCATGCGACATGCGGCGTCGCGCATGGCGCCGGGGTCGAGGTCCCAGAGGAGCACGCCGTCCAGGGTGTTCGTCGCCATCAGGCGGCCGTCGGAGCTCAGGAACCCCGCCGGCCACCACTGGCTCGGGCTCTGGGGCGTCGAGATCTCGTCGCCCAGCCGCCGCACGTCGATCACGTCGTAGATCGCGATGCGCTGGTCGTGACCCGAGAGCAGCAAGGTCGAGCCGTCGTCGCTGACGTTCATGTAGGCCGGGGTGACGCCGGTCTTCGGCAACGAGTGCACCGGCTCGAGCTCACCCGTGCTCCGGTTGAGGCGAGCCGCGCTCGCGCTCACCACATCGCCACCGGGCAGGCCCACCACGGTCTCGTCGTCCTCGAGCCCTCGTGCGACCTCCTCGCCGGAAGCGATGTCGTACACGCTCGTGACGGTGCGGCCGAGGTCGGCGTCCCACCAGGTGAACGAGACCCGATCCTCGCCGACCTGCGAATGCCCGCTTCCGAACATGACGGGGTCGACCGCGGTTTCGATCAGCGTCACGGGTTCGCCGCTGCCGGGGTCGAAGGCGAGCAACCCCTCGTGCATCACCACGAACCCGTAGGAACCGGTCGAGCCATGCGGCACGAACCATCCGTCGCGCGCGTCGTCGGGCACGTCGATCTCGATCGTCGCGTCCGAGTCGACGGAACGCAGCACCTGGTCGCCCAACCCGGTCCGGTTCACCGCGACGGTGTCCCGGCCGACCCACACCTGCTCGAACGCGTCGTCGCTCGCCCGCGTGTCGTCCTCGACGTTCCACAGCCGGACGGCCCCGGGCGATGCGCCGTGCGCGGCGGGCGCGTCAGCGGTGATGAGCAGCGTGTCGTCGGCGCCGAACCCGTCGACCGCGACCTGGCCCTCGGCGATGGGGCGGGTGATCGCCGGCATGCCGTCGACGCGCCATCGCAGCACGGATGCCGGAGATCGGGTCGTGAACGTCACCACCTCCTCGGTTTCCGGAAGGAGGCCGAGACCGCGACTCCAGTCCGACAGGGTGTCGAGCGACGCGCCCGTGGCCCGACCGGTCGCGAGCTCGAACTGACGGATCTGTCCGATCCCGTCGGTGCAGACGAATCGGTCGGGCGGCACGACGATCGCTTCGCCGCAGCGCATCTCGTCGGCGGCGCGCTGCCAGAGCACCTCGCCGGAGGCGAGATCGAGGCGGGCGACCCCGCCCTCGTCCCCGGAGACGATGAGCCCGCCGTCGCCGTCGGGCAGCAGCAGTTGGTTGACCAGGTCGCCGGGCAGGTCGCCCAGCCGTCCCAGCCGCTCGAGGCTCGACGCGTCGTACGCGACGATGCCCTCCTCGCCGCCGACGTACAGTCGCTCGTCGATCAGCGCGAGACCGTTGGTGTACAGGGGAACGCCCTCGAACTCGAGCGGGTCGTGCTCGACCGAGAGCATGACCGCGCCGGTCGCGAGGTCGACCCAGCCCGGATCCCCGGTGACGGCGTGGTTGAAGTAGGCGCGGGACCCGTCCGCGACCACCACGGGGACCTGCCCGGTGCGGTCGTCGAAGTCCACGGTCGGGAAGGGCTGCTCCCCGGTCGCCAGGTCGACCGCGTCGAAGTAGTTCCTGCAGCAGCTGTCGCGCGCCGGGTCGCGCTGCGCGCCCGACTGGATGAACGCGGTCGTTCCGTCCTCGCTCACGAACACGTCGCGCTCGAACCTCGGGTCCACCGGTGCGAGGTCGACGTCGTACTCGCGGATCGTGCGGCCGTCGTCGAGATCGATCACCCGGACCGAACGAGGCTCGGCCGTGGCCCCGGGGGACTCGTCGTCGATCAGGCGATCCTCGACGATGAAGGCCGTACGGGTGCCCGGGATCAGTGCGCCGTTCACCCTCGATTCGCCGAGGGAGAGCCGGGCCACGAGCCCGTCCGCGCCGGTGAGGGCTCCGAACAGGGCGGATCGTGCCCGTGAGTCGTCGGGCCAGCGACGCTGCAGCTCGACCGCGAGGAGCGCCGCGACGGCGCGGTCGCTGTCGCGGATGCCGAGCGAGGTCGCGGCGAGCGCCTCGATCGTCGCGTCCTCGGCGGCGGCACTCGCCTCGTTGCCGCGCACGACGGCGATGCCGCCC
>NZ_SDPL01000700.1 GCF_004135055.1 Agromyces binzhouensis
GACGGCGGACGCGGGCGCTCAGCCGAGCAGCACCGCACCGTAGGCGAGCGCCGCGACGAGCACCCACGACGCGAGGCCGGTCACCAGCGCGCGCCAGCCCGTGTGCAGCAGCGCGGCGACGCGGATCGACGCGCCGAGCGCGAACAGCGCCATCGCGAGGAGCGTCGTCTGCACGAGGTCGGCGGCCGTCAGCACGACCTCGGGCACCGGCAGGAACGTGCGGACGAGCACCGCGACGAGGAACCCCGCGACGAACAGCGGCACGATCGCGGGGCGCGGGCCGGAGGCATCCGTCGACCGTCGCCGCTCGGCGCCCGCGGCGATCGCCACCATCGGTGCGAGCAGCAGCACGCGGGTGAGCTTCACGACCACCGCGACGGCGAGCGCCGAGGCCCCCGCGATCTGGGCGGTGGCGACGACCTGCCCCACGTCGTGCACGCCCGCGCCGACCCAGTGCCCGAACTGCGCGGCCGACAGGCCGAGCGGATGCCACAGCGCGGGCAGCACCGCGATCGCGAGCGTGCCGCACAGCGTGACGAGCGCGACCGGACGGGCCTGCTCGTCGTCGCGGGCCCGCACCGTCGCCGCCATCGCGCCGATCGCGGACGCCCCGCAGATCGCGAACCCGCTCGCGATGAGCAGCGGCTCGTGACCGGGCAGCCGCATGGCACGGCCGAGCGCCAACGTGCCGGCGAAGGTGAGCACGACCACGGCCACGGTCGTGAGGATCGTGATCCAGCCGAGCCCCGCGATGTCGGCGAGGCTCAGCTTCAGGCCGAGCAGGACGATGCCGGCGCGCAGCAGCGTCCGCGCCGAGAACGCGAGGCCCGGCCGCAGGACCCCGTCGAGCGCGGGGCGCAGGGCGGGGACCTGGCCGGCCACGATGCCCGCCGCGACGGCGACCGTCAGGAGCGGGACGACCGGGACGGC
>NZ_SDPL01000701.1 GCF_004135055.1 Agromyces binzhouensis
GGTCCGGCCGGCCTCGGCGCCCGGCCCGCGGCCGCGGCTCGCCCCGCCGGGAAGGGCGGCCTCGATCGCGGCGATGATCGCCGGGTCGTCGGGCACCGTGGTCGGACGGAACCGACGGACCTCGCCGTCGGGGAGGACGAGGAACTTCTCGAAGTTCCAGACGACGCGGCCGGCCCTGCCGGAGGCATCCGCCGTCTGCTTCAACTCGGTGTAGAGCGGGTGCTCGCTGCGGCCGTTGACCTTCACCCGGTCGAGGATCGGGAAGGTGATGCCCCACGTGGACCGGCAGTACTCGCTGATCGCGTCGTTGGAGGAGAGCTCCTGCAGGAACTGGTTGCTCGGGAAGCCGAGCACCGTGAAGCCGCGGTCGGCGTACGTGCGCTGGAGCTCCTCGAGTTGCTCGTACTGCGGGGCGAGCCCGCACCGCGATGCGACGTTCACGACGAGCCTGACCTGGCCTGCCCAGTCGCCCAGCGTGCGGGTCTCGCCGGACATCGTGCGGAACGGGATCGTCTCGAGCTCGGTCATGCGTCGTTGCTCCTCGGTTCGGTCCGTCCACGGTAGCGCGGTGCGCTGGGAGGCTCCTCGCAGTCGGCGTTCGCGGGTCGCGCGGACGTCGCGTCAGCGGGTCGCGCGGGCCAGGTAGACCGCCTCGGTGCGACTCGACGCCCCGAGCTTGCGGAGGATGGCGGAGACGTGCACGCTCGCGGTCTTGCCGCTGATGTACAGCCGCTCGCCGATCTGCCGGTTGCTGAGGCCCTCGGCGATGAGGTCGAGCACCTGGCGTTCGCGCGCGGTGAGCTCGGCGATCGCATCGGCCGGTTCGTCCGCTCCGGCCACGCCCGCGGCGCCGTGCCGGGTGTCGTGGTGCGTCGCGCCGTCGAGCGCGAGGCCCGCCTGCATCGCGACGCGCG
>NZ_SDPL01000702.1 GCF_004135055.1 Agromyces binzhouensis
GCCTCGGCCGCGAGCAGCGCGGTCTTCCCGCCGGGTCCCGAGCACAGGTCGAGCCATCGTTCGCCCGCCCGCACCGGAGCGGCCCGGCTCAGGGCGAGTGCGGCGATCTGCGACCCCTCGTCCTGCACGCGGACCCGGCCCTCGTGTGCGGCGACGAGCTCGAACGGCGCGCCCGCGGTGAGGCCGGTCGGCGCGTAGCGATCGGGCTCACCGAGCTCCGCGGGATCGTCGGCGAGGCCGGGCAGGGCCACGAGGTTCACCCGCGGCGACGCATTGTCGGCCTCGAGGAGCGCGAGCAGTTCGTCGCCCCGGCCCTCGCGCTCCAGCGCGGCGCGGAGCGCCCGGATCACCCACACGGGGTGCGAGTGCACGGCCGCCAGCGCGGCGTCGGGCGAGTCGGCCTCCTCGGCGACGAGTTCGAGCCAGTCCGCCGGTTCGCGCCGGGAGACCGTGCGCAGCACGGCGTTCACGAACCCCGCCGCCGACGGCGCCACCCGGCGGGCGAGGGCGACGGACTCGTTCACCGCCGCATGCGTCGGCACGCGGGTGGCGAGCAGTTGGTGCGCACCGAGACGGAGCACGTCGAGCACCGGGGGGTCGATCGCGGCGACGTCGCGGCCCGCGGCCAGGGCGATGACGGCGTCGTATCTCCCGAGCAGGCGCAGCGTGCCGTAGGTCAGCTCGGTCGCGAGCGCGGCATCCGCCGGGCTCAGTCCGGCCCGCTCGATCCGCGTCGGCAGCAGCAGGTTCGCGTAGGCGTCGGAATCCCGGACCGCGGCGAGGACGTCGTAGGCCACCAGGCGCGCCGGCGAGACCCGCTCGGGCCGAGGGCGGCCGCCCCCGCGACGATCCGAGCCTCGTCCCCCGCCTCGCCCAGCGCGGTCCGACCGCCCGGAGCGGCC
>NZ_SDPL01000703.1 GCF_004135055.1 Agromyces binzhouensis
GCCCGCCCGGCCGCCCCTACGGGAGGACCTTCCGCACGACACGCCGCAGCGGCATCCGCCGGAAGGCCCGCCCGGCCGCCCCTACGGGAGGACCTTCCGCACGACACGCCGCAGCGGCATCCGCCGGCGCCGGCGTGTCTCGCGTTTCTTCCTCCCGAAGCGCACGAGGATCACGCTCCGCGGCCCGTGCCGACTCAGGACGGCGTGATCTCGCCCGACCCCGACACGGTGCTGCGGATCTCCGGGCGCCCCGAGTACCGCACCGTGCCGCTGCCCGAGAGCACGACCTCGAGCGAGTCCGACGCGTCGACCGAGATCTCACCCGAGCCCGACAGCACGACGCGGGCGCTGTCGGCGCGGAGCGCCGAGGCGTCCACGTCGCCCGACCCGTCGACCTGGATCTGGAGATCGTCGGTCGTGCCGCTCGGGACGATCGACCCGGAACCGCTGATCGAGGCGCGCACCGACGTCGCGTCGAGCTCGTCGGTCTCGATCTCGCCCGAGCCGCGGATCTCGAGCGCCACCTCGTCGGCGTCGCCGAACTCGGCGGTCACGTCGCCGGACCCCGAGATCAGGACGGACTCGAGCGAGGTCAGCGTGATGTCGAAGACCAGGTCGCGCGCGCCGACGACGATCGGACCGCGCTGCACGTCGATGACGAGCCGGTCGCCCTCCACCTCGGTCGTGAGGCGATCGAGCACGTTCTCGCCACCCGTCACGGTGAGCGACGGCGCCTCGCCGAGCCGGATCGTCATGTCGCCCGCACCGCGCAGGACGACGCCCGACGCGTCGCCGATCTCGCGCGTCTCGGTGCGCGTGTCGCCGGGCGTCACGAACGGCACGCACGCCGTGAGCGCGACCAGCACGCCGGCCGCGAGGACGGCGGCCGCGCTG
>NZ_SDPL01000704.1 GCF_004135055.1 Agromyces binzhouensis
TCGGGCAGCCACGGGCCGACGTACCGCTCGCGCCGGGCCCGGGCGGTGCCGAGGAGGTCGAGGCACACGCGGCCCGCGACGCGGGTCAGCCAGCCCTGCGGGTTCGCGATCGCGGCGCGCTCGGCGTCCGACATCCGGTACCAGCGCACGTACGTCTCCTGCACGGCATCCTCGGCCTCGCCGGTCGTGCCGAGCATGCGGTACGCGAGCGCGAGCAGGCGTCGGCGCTCGTCGACCACGTCGGCGAGGTCGTCGCGGGCGCGGTCGGCGGTGCCGTGGCCGGCGGTCCGCCCCGGGTCATCCGTCATCGTCGTTCCCCTTCCCTTCACCAGCATGACGACACAGCGCCCTGAATCGTGAGGCGCCTCACACATCTCGCCGCTGTCTCGTCAGGTTGGCATGAGCAGAATCCACACGGCCGCGCTCGCAGCATCGGCGGCCATCGCGTTCCTCGTCGGCGGCTGGGCGTTCTTCGCGCCCGGCTCGTTCTACGACTCCTTCCCCGGCATGCTCGGCACCTGGATCTCGACCGACGGGCCCTTCAACGAGCACCTGATCCGCGACGTCGGAGCCCTCTACCTCGGGCTCGGCGTCGCGAGCGTCGCCGGACTCGTCTGGCGGACGCCCGCGCTGTTCCGCGCGCTCGGCCTCGCCTGGACGGTCTTCGGCGCGCTGCACCTCGGCTACCACGTCACGCACCTCGGCCACCAGGACGCCACAGACGACATCGCCGCCATCACCTCGCTCACCATCGCGCTCGCGCTCGGCGTCGTGCTGCTGATCCCGGGGCGCGATCGAGTGCGAGCGGATGCCGCGGCGGCGGCGGATGGCGCGACGGGCGCGCCGCTCGCCCGGACGTCCGATGCCGCTGAAGCCGGAGCCGGCGCGG
>NZ_SDPL01000705.1 GCF_004135055.1 Agromyces binzhouensis
CATCGTCGCGGCCCCGATCGCCGGCGCGATGCTCGACCGCAGCCGACGGCCGGGCGTGCTCGTCGCCGGCGCCGGGCTCGTCATCGCCGCCGCGTACGCCTTCGCCGCCTTCCTCGGTCCGGTTCCGGCCTGGGCCGTCGCGATCGCGCTCATCGCCGCGGGAACCGTGACCCCGTTCGTCTTCGGCGGCCTGTCGAGCTTCGTGACCGAGGGCATCCCCGACGAGCGGCGTGCGTACGCGATCGACGCGCTCGCGTACAACCTCGGGGCGGTCGCCGGGCCGGCCGTCGTCGCCGCGACCGCCGTCCTCGGATCGGCGCGGATCGCCACGGTCGTCATGGCGGCGAGCGCGCTCGCGGGGGCTGCCGGCACGGTGCCGTTGCGACTGCGTCCGACCGCGGCGTCGCCCCACGACAGACCGTCGTTCCTCGGCACGATCGCCGCCGGGTTCCGGCACATCGCGACCCACCGTCCCCTCGCGGTCATCACGTGGAGCGGCACGCTCAGCCAGTTCGGGTCGGGCGGGCTCGCGATCGCCGCGGTCGCACTGTCGATCGCTCGCAGCGGTGATGCCGGCGAGGGCGCGATCATCGTCACGTCGTTCGCGATCGGCGGGCTGCTCGGCGCGCTGTGGAACTCGCGGCGTCCGCCGCGCCGCTCACCCGAGTGGGTCATGGGCTGGGGCTTCGCTGCGACGGGCATCTGCACGGTCGTCGCCGCGTTCGACCTCGGCCCGGCCTGGGCGATCGCCGCGATCGGCGCCTCGGGCCTCTTCACCGCGCCGAGCGCGGCCGCCATGCTGCTCATCCGCAAGCAGCAGAGCCCGTCCGCGCTGCGCTCGCAGGTGTTCACGGTGGGTGCGGGCCTCCGTGCGGCCGCCGCCGCG
>NZ_SDPL01000706.1 GCF_004135055.1 Agromyces binzhouensis
TATCGCGGCGGCGGCCTCCGCCGAGTGCGGCGCCCGGAGCGCGACCGCGAGATCCCGCCGGCACTCGTCGGCGAGGGCGGGCAATGCGGCCTCGGCGCGCAGTGCCTCCACCTCGAAGGCCTCGACGGCATCGAGCAGCGCAGCCGCGCGACGGATCGAACGAGTGGATGCCTCGAGCGCGACGTCGGCGTGCCCACTCGAGCCCTCCGACCGCCGTCGCTCCGCCACGCCGACGCCGTGCTCGGCGAATCCGAGCAGCTGGTCGGCCTCCGAGAGGTTCGCCTCGATGGGGGTGAGCGCGTCGCGCGCGCAGCGCGCCGCCAGCCGGTCGATCGTGATGCGGGCGTACGGGATGCGCGCTCGCATGCGCAGGAGATCGGCGCGCACGGCGCCGATGACCTCGGGCGCTCGGCGTGCACGCGACATCCGCTCGGCCAGGTCGGCGGTCTGCTCATCGAGCACGCGCTCGACGGCCTCGCACAGGTCGACGATCCGGAGGTGCCGGGCACGCACCTCGTCGGCCGACCCGGGCATCGCGTCGTGATTCAGTCGGTTCAGCCGGAACGCCTCGGTCAGCCGGCCGCGCGCCGCGACGAGCGCCTCGACCGCCTGAGCGATCGCATCACGTCCCAGCTCAGCCTCGGCGAAGCCGAGCTCGTCGACGGCGGCACGGATGCGGTCGTCGGCCGCGACCAGAGCGGAGCCGGCCCGCGTCGCCGACCTCGCGTCGTGGACCTGGAGTTCGGGCGCACCCCGCCTGCGCCTGGCCCGGAACCCGGCCATGCATGGATTCTACGAGCGGGGCGCGACGCGCGCCATGGGCCGGCGCGGCGCCGCGGC
>NZ_SDPL01000707.1 GCF_004135055.1 Agromyces binzhouensis
GGCGGCGAGGAGCCCGGCGCCCGCCGCGGCGACCCCCCGCAGCGCGACGACGTGCGCGGCGATCCACTGGTTCTGCAGCCCGAACGCCTGCGGCCACAGCAGCGCCGCGGCGAGGGCCGTGGTGCCGAGGGCGATCGCCCAGCCGAGGATGCGGGGGAGCATTCACCACAGCGTAGGCGAGTGCGCGACCGCAGGGCGGAGCATCCACAGGGCGTCGGCTGGGAGTCCGCGGGGAACCGGCTGACTCCGCGCGCCTACGATAAGGGCATGGCCGACGCCCCGTTCGCCGCCGCAGCGGACCTGCACGCGCACACCACGGTCTCCGACGGCACGGACACGCCCGCGGAGCTCGTCGCCGCGGCCTCCGCGGCCGGCCTCGCGGCGCTGGCCCTCACCGACCACGACTCGACCGCGGGGTGGGCGGAGGCGGCCGAGGCGGCACGTCTTCACGGCATCGCCCTCATCCCGGGCATGGAGCTCTCCACGCGCGAGCAGTTCACGAGCGTGCACGTCCTCGGCTACCTCATCGATCCGACCGACGAGGCGCTCCTCGCCGAGACCGCGCGCATCCGCGACTCCCGGCTCACCCGCGCGGAGGCCATCGTGCGACGCATCGCCGCCGACTACGACCTCACCTGGGACGACGTGCTGGCCCAGACCAGCGACGGCACCACCATCGGCCGCCCGCACATCGCCGACGCCCTCGTCGCGCGCGGTCACGCCTCGACGCGGTCCGACGCCTTCGCGGGCATCCTGCACTGGCGCTCCGGCTACGCGCAGCCGCACTACGCGCCCGACCCGCTCACCGGCATCCGCCTGATCCGCGCCGCGGGCGGCGTGCCCGTGCTTGCGCATCCGGGCACG
>NZ_SDPL01000708.1 GCF_004135055.1 Agromyces binzhouensis
TGCATATGGTGGATGCCTTGGCGATCACAGGCGATGAAGGACGTAGTAGCCTGCGAAAAGCTGCGGGGAGCTGGCAAACAAGCTTTGATCCGCAGATATCCGAATGGGGAAACCCACTCCGCAAGGAGTATCCCTGACTGAATACATAGGTCAGTGGAAGCGAACCGGGTGAACTGAAACATCTCAGTAGCTCGAGGAAAAGAAATCAACCGAGATTCCGAAAGTAGTGGCGAGCGAAATCGGAAGAGCCTTCACGTTTTAGCATGCAAGATAGTCGAACGGAATGGAAAGTCCGGCCGTAGCAGGTGATAGCCCTGTAGACGAAATTTTGTGTGTGGAACTAAGCGTGAGAAAAGTAGGGCGGGACACGTGAAATCCTGTTTGAAGATGGGGGGACCATCCTCCAAGGCTAAATACTCGTGATCGACCGATAGTGAACCAGTACCGTGAGGGAAAGGCGAAAAGAACCCCGGAAGGGGAGGGAAATAGATCCTGAAACCGTATGCATACAAACAGTAGGAGCCTCCTTGTGGGGTGACTGCGTACCTTTTGTATAATGGGTCAGCGACTTACATTCAGTGGCAAGGTTAACCGAATAGGGAAGCCGTAGCGAAAGCGAGTCCGAATAGGGCGATTCAGTCGCTGGGTGTAGACCCGAAACCAGATGATCTATCCATGGCCAGGTTGAAGGCACGGTAACACGTGCTGGAGGACCGAACCCACTAATGTTGAAAAATTAGGGGATGAGCTGTGGATAGGGGTGAAAGGCTAAACAAATCTGGAAATAGCTGGTTCTCTCCGAAAACTATTTAGGTAGTGCCTCAAGTATTACTGCGGGGGGTAGAGCACTGTTATAGCTAGG
>NZ_SDPL01000709.1 GCF_004135055.1 Agromyces binzhouensis
CGGCGCCGAGGCCGCGCAGCAGCACGGACCCGACGGGCGGTCCCTCGGCAGGCGACGCGTCGTCCGCCGACGCGGCCGAGGGCCCGCCGAGGGTCGTCACCGGCCGCGACTGCAGCATCCACAACCGGCCGCCGGAGTACGCCCACTCGGTGTCCTGCGGCTCGCCGTAGTGCGCCTCGACCCGCAGGCCGAGCTCGGCGACCTCGATCACCTCCGCGTCGCTCAGCACCCGGGCATCGGCGTCGGCGGCGGACAGGTCCTCGCGCTCCACGCTCCCCCCGGGTCCGGGGACGAGGCGGAGGGACTGGCGTCCGACGCGAACGGACGCCAGGCGCAGCCCGTCCTTCGCCACGATGTACGTGTCGGGTTCGACGAGGCCCGAGACGACGACCTCGCCGAGGCCCAGCGCCGCCTCGATCACCAGTCGGTCGCGGGCACCGGTCGACGGGTCGACCGTGAACATCACGCCCGATCGGTCGGAGGCGACCTGGGTCTGCACCACGACCGCGAGCACGGGTTCCTCGTCCATCCGCTGGCTCGCGCGGTACGCGATGACCCGGTCGCCGTACAGCGAGGCCCAGCAGTCGCGGATGCGCTCGAGGAGCGCGTCCTCGCCGACGACGTTGTTGTACGTCTCGTGCATTCCCGCGAACGAGGTTCCCGCCGAGTCCTCGGCGGTCGCCGACGAGCGGACTGCCACGGGGCCCGAGCCGAGGCGCCGGTACTCGCCCAGGACGGCATCGCGCACGCGCTCGGGGAACGTCACGGTCCCCACGGCGTCGCGGAGCTCCGCCGCCGCGCGCGGCAGGGCGGCCGGATCGTCGACCGCCGCAGCCGCGGCACGGAAGCCGTC
>NZ_SDPL01000071.1 GCF_004135055.1 Agromyces binzhouensis
GCGGAGACGACGCCGGGTGCGACGGAGCCCGCCGGGCCCGGCGAGACGTCGGCATCGGGCGGCGCTGCTCCGGCATCGGCGGCGACGAGGAGTCCCGCCCCGCTGGTCGGGAGGTCCTCCGAGGCGTCGAGGTGCGCCGGCATCCGCACCGTGACCGTCGTCCCGGCGCCGCGCGGCGAGTCGAGCTCGATCGAACCGCCGACCGCATCGATGCGGTCCACGATGCCGAGCATCCCCGTGCCCTTCTCGAGCGACGCCCCGCCCACGCCGTTGTCGCGGATCGTCAGCACGAGCTCGTCGCCCTCGACGTACGCCCGCACCCAGGCTCGCGTCGCCTGGGAGTGCTTCGCGATGTTCGCCAGCGACTCGGCGACGGCGAAGTAGGCCGTCGACTCGACGAGCTCGGCGAGCCGCCCCTCGGGCTGCACCGCGATGTCGACCGGGACCGGGCAGCGCCCGGCGAGCTCGGGCAGCGCGAGCGCCAGTCCGCCCTGCGACAGCAGGCTCGGGTGGATGCCGTGGGCGAGCTCGCGCAGTTCCCTGAGCCCCTCGTTCAGGGTGGCGATCGACTCCTCCAGCTCGTTCGCGAGCGCGTCGTCGGCGGAGGCGCGCGCCGTGTTGGCGGCGATGCGGAGCTGCATGCCCACGGCGACGAGATGCTGCTGCGCCCCGTCGTGGAGGTCCCGTTCGATCCGCCGCCGCGCCTCGTCGCCCGCCTCGACGATGCGCTGACGCGACTGGCGCACCTGCTCCAGCGTCCGCTCGATCTCCGACCTGAGCCGGCCGTTGTCGACGGACAGCCGGAGCGCGCTCGACACCCCGTCGAGCAGGCGCATGTTGTCGGTCAGCACGCGATCGTGCCGGATCAGCGCGATCGGCAGGCCGCTCGGCGAGGCGACGGGCAGGATGCTGTGTCCGCGGCCCTCCTCGGCCGAGTCGATCGGGAGGCCGGCGGCGTCCACGTACCGCCCGCGCTCCTCCTCCCACCAGAAGACCCGCACCGAGTCGTCGCGGAGCGTGCGCGCGAGCGATTCCGCCCACAGCCCGCGATCGGCGCCCTCGCGCGTGATGCGCATGAGGTCGGCGACGCGGGCGCGCATGTTGCGCGCGTGCGCGATGCCCGCGACGAAGCACACCGGCACCGATGCCATGGCGATGAGCGAGACGGTCTCGAGCGCGAGGTTGGGCGCCGCTCCGGTCGCGTACCGGACCATCTGCGCGGCGAGCGTGCTCACCCACGACAGCAGCGCGACCGGCATGAGGAACGCGACCGTGCGCGCCGGAACGCTTCCGCGGACCCAGCGCAGGAGCAGCCGGAGCGCGATCGCGATCGCGAGCGCCACCCCGACGACCCGGTAGCCGATGTCGACGATCGCGAACACGGTCGGCGCCTCGGCGAGCCGGTACGGGTTCGGCACGCACTCGCACGGCACCGAGTCGGGTCCGGCGAGAGCGAGGACGGTGAGGAAGTTCACGACGGTCGCCACGAGCGCCGTCGTCGCGATGACGCGATCGAAGCGGTCGCCCAGTCCGCCGCGCGGGTACACGAGGACGAGGATGCCGGCGACCACCGCCCAGCCGAGGTCGACGCCGCGGAGGATCGGCCAGAGCCATCCGAGCGATTCGATCACCGGGTAGAACGCCTGCGGGATCCAGAACAGGACGAACACGATCATGAGCCGCGCGGGCACCGGGTTCGGCCCGATGGCCCATGCGACGCCGGCGCACGCCGCGAAGACGAGCGGGACCATCGCGTGCACCGTCGTCCAGGACAGCTCGGGCCGCAGCGCCTCCGGGGTCGCGAGGTAGCCCGAGACCTCCATGAACAGGCTGATCGCGACGACGGTCGCGATCACGGCGGTCCGTCGTGCGATCCGCCCGCGGCGCCCTGGGGCCATCACAAGGGCATCACCTCTGGCCGAGGAGCGTCAGCACCGCGAGCACGCGGCGGTGGTGCTCGGGGGACTCCTCCAGGTCGAGCTTCTGCAGGATGCTGCGCACGTGCGTCTCGACGGTCTTCAGGCCGAGGAACAGTGACTGCGCGATGCCGCCGTTGGAGTAGCCCTGCGCCATGAGCTCGAGCACCGACCGCTCCCGTTCGGTGAGGCGCGCGAGCGGGTCGTCGGCGCGGGTGCGCTGCACCAGCTGCTCGACGACCTCCGGGTCGACGACCGACCCGCCGGATGCCACGGTCTGCACGGCGCGCACGAGGGTCTGCGGTTCGGACACGCGTTCCTTGAGCAGGTAGCCGGTGCCGCTGCCCGCGCCCATCACGCGGAGTGCGTACTCGGGCGTGGCGTACATCGAGAGCAGGAGGATGCCGATCTCGCTGCCGTCCTGGCGGATCCGCTCCAGCGCGACGATGCCCTCGTCGCGGTGGGTCGGCGGCATGCGGATGTCGAGCACGGCGGCGTCGAGGTCGAGGTCGTCGATCGCGGCGAGCAGCTCGTCCCCCGTGCCGTACGAGGCGACGACGTCGATGCCGCCACCCTCCAGCACCTTCGCGATCCCCTCGCGAAGCAGCAGCGCGTCGTCCGCGATGGCGACCCTCAGGGGCCGTTCCTCCGTGCGCTCAACCATTCAGGCACCTCCGATCGAAGGCGTGCGTGAGCCCCCGACGTCCATGCGCCGCCTGCTCCCGACGATACGCGCCGAGCCGACCCCTCGGGGGACCCCGTTGTGGGGACAGTCCCGTGCGCCGGGGGGCACGGCCGTGCCACGCTGGGAGCAGGTCGCGCACCCTGCCTGCCGCGCCGACCCCGAGGCGCCGGCCCGCGCCGTCCATCCGAGGAGCGTCATGGTCCGATCCGATGCGTCGCCGGCATCCGCCCCAGTTGCGTCGACGGCACGCGTCACCACCTCCGAGCGTCCGGTCCGACTCGTCGTGGTCGGCGCGGAGGAGCGCGTCGACGACGTGCTCGAACGCCACCCCGGTGCCATGCCGTCATTCAACCGCACCCTCAGGGTGGCGCTCGCGATGCGCGGAGGCGTGAGCCTCGCCGTCTGGATCGGCGGCACGGTCGCCGAGCTCGACCTGCTGCGTCGCATCCGCCTCTTCGACGTCGGCGACGAGACGCTCGCACTCGTCCCCGAGACCGCCGAGCGGCCGCTGACCGATCCCGTGCTCGCCCGCCTGCAGGCCTACGCCGAGATGCTGGATGCCGCCGGGTACGACCGCGTCGAGTTCGACCTGCTCGCGGGCGCGAGCGCGGGCGGCCTGAACGCGGTCGTCTACGCGGTGGCCCAGCGCGCCGGCACCGGACTCGACCGGCTGCTCAGCACGTGGGGCTCCGTCGGCGGCTTCTGGGGGCTGCTGCATCCTCCCGGCGCCCGCGGCATCCTCGCGCTCATGCAGGGCGAGAAGTACTTCCGGGCGGAGACCGGCAGGGCCCTGGTGGAGATCTACGACACCGACGACCGGCATCCCGACCTGGTGTCGGAGTACACGGCCGTCGACCTGTCGGTGACCGTGATCGACGCGACCGACGAGTACGAGGAGGACGCGAACGAGGGCCGAGGGCACTTCCGGTTCGTCGGCGAAGACGCGCACCGACTGGACAACCGGATCCCCGCCCGGCGTCGCGAGCTCGAGGCGGTCGATCCGAGCGTGCGCGACGACGACCTGACCAACCTCTCGAGGCTGGCGCTGGCCGCGCGATCGACCTCGTCGCTCCCCGGCGGATTCGAGCCCGCGGCGATCGACTCGTTCCAGGGCGACGCGGGCGCGGGAGACGAGGCGGACATCGACGGCGGGCCGGGGATGCGCTTCGCGTTCGCCGGTCACCGGTCCGAGGCGAGCACGCCGTACCGCGTGGTCGACGGAGCCGTGTTCGACAACGTCCCGATCGAGCGCGCGCTGCGCGCCGCACGGTCGCGCGTGTCCGACCGGCGCGCGGATCGGGCGATGATCTTCCTCGACCCCGAGCCCGACCCGCCGCTCGGCGGACGGGTCGACTGGGACCCGAACGCGTCCCGGTTCTTCCGTGCGATCAAGGCGATGTTCGACCGTCAGCTCCGACGCGAGTCGGTCGCCCGCGAGGTCGCGGAACTCGAGCGGTTCAACACCGCGCAGCAGGTCGCGAGGGCGCGCTTCGAGAGCGCCGCACCGCTCGTGGCCAGTGCGCTCGTCGACCCGTCGGGCGTGACCGCGCGCCGACCCGCCTACCTCAGGGCGCTCTCGGTCGACCTCGCCGACCATCTCGCCGAGACCATCGCCGCCCCGAGCCTCTGGCAGCTGCACTCCTCGCTCGAGCATCGGCGGCGGTACCGTCCGATCCCGCTCGTGAAGCTGACGGCACTGGCGGAGGTCGCGACCGAGCGGGTCGCCGCGCTCCCGCCGACGCAGCGCGATGCGTTCGCGCGGTCGCCGCTCGCGCTCGCGGACGCCGCGAACTGCGTGCTCGGCTGGTCTCGCGCGCTCGAGGCCCTGCCGGCGGCATCGGGAGCACGGCACGGGTTCGCCTTCGGCGAGGTCCGGGCGTCGGCCTATGCCGCGCTCACGGCGGCCATCGCGTGGCGGGATCGGATCACCGTCCGCGTGCTCGAGACGACGGCCGCGTTCGCGGAGCGCGGCGACGACCCGACCGTCGACGATCTCCGCGACTGGATCGACCTCTGGCTCGCCGAGAGCCGCCGGTACCGGGAGCGGGACCTGTGGGACGGCCTCGACACGGCCGTGGCCCTGCTGCGGATCGCGACGGTGAACGTCGAGCGCGAACTGGCCGTCGGAGCCCGCGAACTCACGCCGGAATGGGCCGCGTCGCCGTGGCGTCCGCTGGCATCCAGTCCCATGCTGTCGGCCGTCGACCTCCCTCCCCTCTACCACTCGGCCGGCATCCCGCCGGCGCTCTCGAGCGTGCGGTACTGGGCGATCGGCGTGGACGAGCCGCCCGCCGACCCGCAGGAGTTCCGCGCACTCGTGGCGGACCAGTGGTACGCGATGCTCGGCCGGGTCCTCCGCAGGGGCGACCTGGACCCGACCGAGGCCGCCGCGGCCATCACGGCGGCGTCGACGGAGGTGGTGCTCGACCGGGGATCGAAGCTCGCGGGCTACGGGGTCGGCAACTTCCTCGGGTTCCTGGCCCGGGACTGGCGGGTCAACGACTGGTGGTGGGGTCGGCTCGACGGCGCCGCCGGCATCGCCAGGTTCCTGACGTCGCTCGCGCCCGACGCGATCCGGACCGAGCACGCCGTGCGCGTGCTGCAGGACGCGGTGCTGGCCGAGGCGGACGAGCCCGAGGTCGTCGGTCGCGACCTGTCGCCGCTCGAGCCGGCGTCGCCCCCGGCGACCGCTGACGGCGTCACCGAGGGAACGACCACGGCGACCCCCGAGGCGGGCACGGCTCGACGCGCACGATTGCGCGCTGGGACGGACACCATCTTCAACCTCGACCCGTCGTACCGGTTCGCCATCGCGTCGCGCGCGGTCCGCCTGCTCGACCGAGTCGTCGTCCAGCCCGTGCGGGCCGGCACTCGCTGGCTCGCGTGGGCGGCGCTGTTCCTGCTGCGCCCGCTGCTCGTCCCGCTCCCGACGGTCTTCGACCCACCCCGGCTGGCGCTGGTCTCGGGCTTCGCCGCCGCGGTCGCCTGGCTGCTCACCTGGGACGACATCGAGCGCGATTCGATCTGGTGGCTCGGCGTCGCGCTCGTGTCGGGCCTCGTCGCCATCGCCGTCATCGCGGGATCGGTGGCGTCGCGCCTCCGCCACTGGTCGGCGGTCGCCGACGCCCTCGACGGGGACCTGGGCACTGCGGCCCGGGAGGCGCGGCACCGCGCGCTGCGCCCGACCTGGTCCTTCGCGGGCGTGGCGATCGCGAGCGTCCTCCCCTTCATGATCGCGATCATCGGAAGCAACTTCCTGCTGATGCTGCTCTGCCTCGGCGTCACGGTCGTGCTGACGGCGATCGCCGTGCGCGCTGCCGGTGCGGCGACGCGTGCCCGGCTCCCTGGCCGGGACGGGCGCACGATCGCGATGATCTCGATCTTCGCCCTGCTGGGCGGCGTCCTGCCGTTCGTCCAGCTCGCGACGGAGTACGTCACGCGCGACCGCACTCCGGAGGCGCTCGAGGTGCCGCAGGAACTCAACTGGGTCGCCCTCGCGATCGGCGCGGCGGCCGTCACGATCGCGCTCACGTGGGACTGGCTCCGGATCCGGTACCGGCCGCCGGTCGTCGACGAGGACGGGGAGGGCGAGGGCGGCCGCCGCGTCAACCGGATCAACCTCGTCAACTGGTGCTCGGTGACGATCCTCTCGGTGCTCGCCGGCCTCACCGCGTACGCGATCGCGAAGTTCCTCACCGTCGGCATCGCCTCGCTCCTCGCCGACACGATCGCCGCGACGGCGTTCATCGTCGCCTGGGCGAACGTCGTGTGGTGGATGCCCGACGGCATCCGCCGACTGCCGCGCATCGAGGACCGCGTCGACCGCGCGCCGATGGACTGACGTCGGCGGCCATCGCGCGTCGTTTCAGTGACGCCCCGGACGCGATCCGGGTGGCCGCCCCGATCCGGCGAGCGCCGCCGGCCGGGACGCTTGGCGCATGCTCGGATCGGAACGGGGCCGCGTCGCTCGATGGATCGCGCGCTACCTGCCGCTCGAGGTCCTCGGCACCGTCGCGGCCGTCGGCGGTGCCGCGGTGGCGTACGAGGCATCCGGCTCGCTCGTCGCCGCCGCGGTCGCCGGGACGATCGCGGAGGGCGTCGGCTACTACGCGCTCGTGGTGGTGCGGGACATCCGCGGGCACCTCGCGTCGAGGCGCGTGCGCCGGCACGCGGGTGCGCCGCGGCGTGCGTTCGTCGCCGTCTCGCTCACGCTCCGCGGCATCGTCGCGGAGTTCGGTGCGGCCGAGGCGCTCGACACGTTCCTGGTGCGACCCGCGTGCCTCGTCGCTGCGACGAGCGTGCTGGGCCCGAACCCGACCGGATGGCTCGTCGGCAAGCTCGCCGCCGATGCCGTGTTCTACGCCGTCGCGATCGTGTCGTTCGAGTTCGGGCGCCGCCTGATCCTGCCGGACGGCGGGTCGGATGCCGCGGCGCCACCGACGCATCGGTTGAAGGGAGCCGTCGGATGACGCTCGCACTCCAGCCCCCGACCCTCGACCGGCTCGGATCGGGCGTACCGGATCGGCTCGCGGCGCCGAGCGACCTGCGGCCGCGCCGACCCCGTCCGGGCCGACGCCGGCTCGGCTCGAACACGGGCCAGCTGCCGGACCTGCCGCCGCACCGAGAGCTCGTCCGGCGCGAGCTCGCCGCGTACGCGCAGCGCATCCGCCTCGGTGCGCTCGTGCGGGAGCACGGGTCACCGCTGTTCCTGCTCGACGTCGACCGGGTCGCGACGCAGCTGCTCGCGCTCCGCCGCGAACTGCCGGGCGCCGGCATCCACTTCGCGACGAAGTCGCTCCCCCACCCCGCCGTGATCCGCGCGGTCCACGGGTTCGGCGCGTCGTTCGAGGTCGCGTCGCGCGGCGAGATCGACCTCCTCGAGCGGGAGGGCGTGCCGATCGGACGGTGCCTGCACACGCACCCGGTCAAGTCGGTGGCCGACATCACGGGCGCCTACCTGCGCGGCATCCGCACCTTCGTCGTCGACAGCCCGTCGGAGGTCGCGAAGTTCGCCGGGCTGCCGACCCACGACGTGGGCGTGCTCGTCCGGCTGTCGTTCCCGAACCCCGACGCGAAGTCCGACCTGTCGTCGAAGTTCGGCGTCGCGCCCGAGGACGCCCCGGCGCTCGTCGACCTGTGCCGCCGATCCCGGCTCGCGGTGCGCGGGTTCACGTTCCACGTCGGCAGCCAGACCACCTCGGCCGCACCGTGGGTCCGTGCGATCGCGACGACGCTGCAGCTCATGCGCTCCCTCGAGGCCCTGCACGGCACCCGGTTCGAGGTGCTCGACCTCGGCGGCGGGTTCCCCATCGGCTACGACGAGCCGGTGCCGTCGCTCGCCGAGCTGGCCCGCGGCATCCGCCCGGCCCTCGCCGCAGTGCCCGAGCACGTGCGCGTCGTCGTCGAGCCCGGCCGCTTCATCGCGGCGCCCGCGATGACCCTCATCACGCGCGTGATCGGCACGAGCGATCGCGCGGACGGGCGGTGGCACCACCTCGACGAGGGCCTCTACGGCGCCTACTCGAACATCCCCGCGGAGGACGTGCACGCGCTCGTCTTCGCGGCCGCCGAGCTCGGCGTGCGACCGCTCGGCGACGACGCGGCCGAGCGGACCGCGCGGCGCGTGCTCACGCGCGTCCGCGTGCCCGTGACGCTCGCCGGACCCACCTGCGACAGCGTGGACGTCGTGGCGCGCCACCTGCCCCTTCCGCCGCTCGCCGACGGCGACCTGCTGGTCTCCCCGATGATGGGCGCCTACACGTGGGCGACGGCGACGGGCTTCAACGGCATCGCGCGGACACCGGTCGTGGAGGTGTCCGCGGCCTGATCGCCGACGACCGGGCGGATGCCTCGGGCTCGCGCCCGAGGCATCCGCCCGCCGCACCGCTACACGAGCGAGTCGCGCCAGGCCGCGTGCAGCGCCGCGAACCGGCCCGTGCCGCCGATGAGGTCGGCGGGCGAGCCGTCCTCGACGATGCGGCCGTGCTCCATGACGAGCACCCGGTCGGCGATCGCGACCGTCGACAGGCGGTGCGCGATGATGACCGCCGTGCGATCGGCGAGCAGGGTCTGCAGGCCCTCCTGCACGAGTCGCTCGCTCGGGATGTCGAGCGAGCTCGTCGCCTCGTCGAGGATCAGGACCGCGGGGTCGGCGAGGAACGCGCGTGCGAACGAGATCAGCTGGCGCTGGCCCGCCGAGACGCGCCCGCCGCGCTTGTTCACGTCGGTGTCGTAGCCGTTCGGCAGTCCCTCGATGAACTCGTGAGCGCCCACCGCCTTCGCGGCCGCGACGATCTCGTCGAAGGTCGCCTCGGGCCTGCCGAGGGCGATGTTGTCGGCCACCGATCCGGAGAACAGGTACGCCTCCTGCGTGACCATCACGATCGCTCGGCGCAGGTCCTTCGGGTGCATCCGGCGCAGGTCGACGCCGTCGAGTTCGACGACGCCGTCGGTCGGGTCGTAGAACCGCGAGATCAGCTTCGCGAGCGTCGACTTGCCCGCGCCCGTCGAACCGACGAGCGCGACCGTCTGGCCTGCGGGCACGTCGAGGTCGAACCTCGGCAGCACGACGCGGTCGGGCGTGTACGCGAACTCCACGGACTCGAAGCGCACGCGTCCGTCGGCGGTCCAGAGGTCGACCGGCTCGGCCGGGTCCGGCACGCTCGGCTGCTCCTCGAGCACGCCCGAGATCTTCTCGAGCGCCGACGCGGCCGACTGGTACGAGTTGTAGAACATCGCCAGCTCCTCCATCGGGTCGAAGAACCGCTTCGTGTAGAGCACCGCCGCGAGCAGCACGCCGATCTCGAGCACCCCGTCGGCCACGCGGAACCCGCCGACGAGCAGCACGCCCGCGACCGCGACGTACCCCATGAAGTTGAGCGCCGGGTTGTACACGGCGAACAGCCCGAGCGCGCGGGCGTTCACGTCGCGGTAGTCCTCGACCACGTCGCCGAAGACCCGCTCGTTGCGCCGCTCCGACCGGAACGCCTGCACCGCGCGGATGCCCGTCATGGTCTCGACGAACTGGACGATGAGCCTCGCGCTCGCGACGCGCGAGCGCCGGAACAGCTTCTGCGAGCGCACCTGGAACCAGCGCGTGAGGACGGCGAGCGGCAGCAGCGTGACGAGGAGGACGAGCCCGGAGAACCAGTCCAGCCACACGAGCGCGATCGCCGTGAACAGCATGTAGAGCACGCCGCGCACGAGCTGGTTGATGCCCTCGTCCATGAGCTCGCGGATCGCGTCGAGGTCGCTCGTCTGGCGCGAGATGATGCGGCCCGACGTGTACGACTCGTGGAACTCGAGCGAGAGCTTCTGCGTGTGCAGGAACACCCGCGTCCGCAGGTCGATGAGCACGGCCTGGCTGATGCGCGCGGCCATGCGGATGTACCACGCGATGAGGAACGCGCCCGCCGCGCCGGTGACGAGGTAGGCGAGCCCCGCGAGCCCGACCGGCAGCCAGTCCTGCGCCATCAGCGCGGGCAGCCCCTGGTCGATGCCGTAGGCGATGATCGCCGGCCCGGCGACCTGGGCCGCCGTCGAGACGACGACGACCGCCATCGTCACCCAGAGCTGCGCGCGCAGCGGCTGCAGCAGGGACCCGAGCAAGCGCAGGCTCCGCCTGCGGATCCAGCGGGACTCGGCCTTGGTGTACTCGTCGCGCTCCTCGCCCTGCACCCCGATCACGGTGCTCATCGGATCGCCTCCTTCGGTTCGGCCGGTCGGGCCAGGTCCTCGCCGTCGATCAGGTCGGATGCCTCCGCCTGCGCGCGACGCTCTTCGTCCTCGAGGCTCGAGATGACGAAGCGGTAGTGCTCCGACTCGCGGAGGAGCTCGGAGTGGGTGCCGACCGCGGTGATCCGCCCGTCCTCGAGGAGGGCGACGCGGTCGGCGAGCATCACCGTCGACGGACGGTGCGCCACGATCAGCGCGGTCGTCGAGGCGAGCACGGTCCGCAGCTCGGCCTCCACGCGCGCCTCGGTGGCCACGTCCAGCGCCGACAGGGGGTCGTCGAGCACCAGCACGGCGGGCTTCGCAGCGACCGCGCGCGCGAGGGCGAGACGCTGGCGCTGCCCGCCGGAGAGGCTCATGCCCTCCTCTCCGACCTTGGTGTCGACGCCGTCGGGCAGGTCGTACGCGAAGCCGGCCTGCGCGACGCGCAGCGCCTCGTCGAGCACGCGCTCCGCCTCGGCCGCGACCGCGGGGTC
>NZ_SDPL01000710.1 GCF_004135055.1 Agromyces binzhouensis
GAGCGCCGGCGGCGGCTCGATGGGCGCGGCGGCATCGGCGAGCGCGGTCGCCGCCTCGAGGTGCGCCGCGAGCTCCGCTCGGAGCTCGGGCGATTCCGCCAGGCGGGCCTCGACGATCGCACGCTCCTCGTCGGTCACCGCGTCGAGCGCGTAGGCCGCGAGCAGCGCGTCGAAGTCGGGCTCCCGGCGCGCCGGGGACTCGGCGTCGGTCATGTGCTCACCCCCATCACGCGGCGCAGGCGGATCATGCCGTCGCGCATCCTCGTCTTCACGGTGCCGAGCGGCACGTCGAGCCGTTCGGCGATCTCCGACTGCGTCAGTCCGCCGTAGTACGCGAGTGTCACGCACTCGCGCTGCAGGTCGCTGAGTTCGGCGAGCGCGACATGCGCCCGCTCGTGGTCGAGCCGCACCTCGACCGCCTCCGCGACGCTGTCCACCGGCACGTCCAGGTCGCGCGCCCCGATGCGGGCATCGCGATCGCGGGCGGACTGCGCGGACCGCACCCGGTCGACGGCGCGGCGGTGGGCGAGCGTGAACATCCACGAGATCGCGGATCCTCGCGCCGCGTCGAACCGCGGAGCGGTCTGCCACACCTCGAGGAACACGTCCTGCGCGACCTCCTCGGCCTGGGCCGGGTCGACCACGACACGACGCACGAGCCCGAGGATGCGGGCCGCGGTACGGTCGTACAGCGCGCCGAACGCGGCCCGATCGCCGACGCCCGTGGCGACGAGCAGGTCGTCGAGGGTCGGGTCGGATGCCGCGGGCCCGTGCTCGCCGTCCGTCACGCGTTCCAGCATGTCAGACCGAGCCGGTCGGCGCCGCGCCGCCGCGGGTGCGGCGCGCAG
>NZ_SDPL01000711.1 GCF_004135055.1 Agromyces binzhouensis
CGTCGCGCGCAGCGCGGCCGCCCGCCGCGACCGGTCGTAGGCCGCGAACACGTCGATCGGGGCGGCCGCGGCGAGCGCACCGGCGAGCTCCCGGTCGAGGTGCACGGCATCGCTCCATCCGAGGTTCATGCCCTGCCCGCCGATCGGGCTGATCTCGTGCGCGGCGTCGCCGACGAGCACGACACGGCCCGAGGCCATCGGGTGGGCGACGTGCTGCGCCGCCACGAACGCGGTGGGCGTGGTCGCGGCATCCGTGTCGAACGACGAGCCGGTGCGGGACTCGACGACGGTCGCGACCGCTGCGGCGTCGAGCTCGGCGGGCTCGCGTCGGACCCGCGCGACCCAGCGTCGCCGGCCGCCCGGCAGAGGGAAGGACTCGACGACCCCCGCCGACTCGAAGTGCAGCAGCGCGGTCTCGGGCGCCCCCGTGTCGTCGCGCGTGTCGCACATGACGTACGACGCGCGGCCGCGACGCGGCTTCCAGTCTGCGCCGATCAGCGAGCGGATGCCGCTGCGCACGCCGTCGGCGCCGACGGCGTAGCGCGCCGGCACGTCCACCTGCGACTCGCCGTCGACCGCGTGCACCACGAGGTGCGTGCCACGGTCGGTGACGCCCGTGACCTCGACGCCGCGCCGGATCGAGACGGTCCGGGCGCTGTCGATCCGCTCCTCGAGGAGGGCCTCGACCTCGAGCTGCGGCAGGGAGTGCACCAGCCCGGAGCGGGGGAACTTCAGCCGGCCGAGCGTCCGCCCGTCGCACGTGACGCGGCCGTCGCGGATCACGACGGCCCGGCGGCGCACCTCGTCGCCGATGCCCGCGGCCGCGAGGGCGCGGAGCCCGG
>NZ_SDPL01000712.1 GCF_004135055.1 Agromyces binzhouensis
AGGTCATGCGCGACGCGCGTGACGAGCTCGCGACGGGCCTGCTCCTGGCGTTCGACCTCCTCGCGCGCGGCGCGGATGCGGGCGTCGGATGCCGCGAGCTCGTCGAGCACGGCCCGGAACTCGCCGATCGGCACCGGGCGCGATTCGACGGGGACGCCGCGACCCAGGTCCTCGGCCGCCGACCGCAGCACGCGCGCGGCGCGCGCGATCTCGGCCCCGAGGATCGACGCGGTGAGGATCGCGACGACCCCGCTCGTGACCGCGATCGCGAGGGCGATCTGCGCATCGTGGTCGGAGAGGTACATCGCCTGGGTCGCCACGAGCACGCCCCCGACGACGGATGCCACGGCCGCGACGACCACCGTGACGAGGTGCACCACGATCGGGGCCCATGCGAACCGGCGCAGCAGCAGCCAGGCGATGAATCCCACGCCGGCCGCGATCGCGGCCGAGACGGCGACGACGAGGAGCAGGTCGGTGCCGCTCACGGGGCACCCCCGTCGCCCGCGGCGGCCGCGGGATCGTCGAACCGGTAGCCGTAGCCCCAGACCGTCACGAGCATGCGCGGGTTCGCGGCATCCGCCTCGATCTTCTCGCGCAGTCGCCGCACGTGCACGGTGACGGTCGAGAGGTCGCCGTGGCTCCAGCCCCAGACGCCCTGCAGCAGGTCCTCGCGCGAGAACACCGTGCCCGGCCGGCGGGCGAGGAACGCCAGCAGCTCGAACTCGCGCTGCGTGAGCGCGAGCCGGCGGCCGTCGAGGTCGACCGTGTGCGCGGCCGTGTCGATGCGCAGCGGCCCGCGAGCGATCACGGCGGCCTCCGAGCCGGCGACCGCCGCGCCC
>NZ_SDPL01000713.1 GCF_004135055.1 Agromyces binzhouensis
CAGGACGCGCACCTGTTCGAGGGCCGCATGCGGCTCGCGCAGACGCAGCGACTGGCCTCGCCGATGCTCCGGCGCATCGCCGACGGCGGCCACGCGCTGAGCGACGCCGAGCGCGCGGAGTGCCGCACGCTCGAGGCGGCGATCCGCGACGAGATCCGCGGGCGGATGCTGCTCACCGACGCCGTCCGCGCGGCCGTGCGGAGCGCGCGGGATCGAGGTGCCACCGTGACCCTCCTCGACGAGGGCGGGATCGACGAGATCGACGAGGCCGAGCGGGACCGGATCCTGTCGCAGCTGGCCGAGGTGGTCGAGTCGACCCGGGCGGACCGGATCATCGCGCGCACGGCCGCCGAGGGGTCGCCGGTCGCGGTCACGGTCGTCGGACTGAGCGGCGGAAACGGCGAGACGGCCGAGTCGGAGGATGCCGAGGTCGAGCTCTGGCTGGAGATCCCGCGCACGGGGTGAGGCGCAGGCCGGGTCGCCTCCCCGGCGCTCGTCGCCGGAGGGTCCCGGACATGGAAGCGGGGGGTCGGCCCCTACCGACCCCCCAGCAAGCCCGAGTCACGGCGACAACCCGAATATCGCCCTGACTCGCCCCCAGAGCGCCACCGGTTACCCAGCCGGTGACGGATACGACTCCGATGGAGTGCGTACCACCATGGTACGGATCCGGCGCGCTGTGCGAAGTCAGCATTTCGGGGGGACATGGGGGACATCACCGGCGAGAATCGCGGGCGCCGGGGAGCATCCGCCCCCGGAACCGGGGGACGTCGGCGCGCGCGGGGCGCCGTCGGCGGGTCAGCGCGCCGACGCCGTCCAACGCCCCGGGCCGA
>NZ_SDPL01000714.1 GCF_004135055.1 Agromyces binzhouensis
CGGTCCGCGCCACTCGTCGCTGCGTCGCCGGACGCGGCGGCGCAGCTCGAACTGGAGCCCGAGCGGCCGGAGATCCGCCGTTCCGCGCGCGGATGCGGCATCCGTCGGCTCGTCGGTCGCCGGAGCAGCGCCGCCCGCGTCGAGGCCCACGAGGGCGGCCCGCCAGTCGGGCGTACGGTCGGCGGGCATGAGGTCCATGCTCGCACGCACGGCCGACCATCGGCCCGTGCGCGCGCGCCGTCAGTTCGCCGGCACCAGCGGGCAGGAGACGACCGTGCGGATCTCGTCGTCGGGCGTCCCCGGCGGACTCCAGTACTCCTCCCACATCGTCGACTCGTCGAGCTCGCGGCCGTGCAGGGCCATCGCGGCGGCGATCGCGTCGTACGCCTCCGACACCCGGTCGTACGGACCGAGATGCGTCGTGGTCGCGACCTCGACCGCGGGCAGCTCGTCGGGCACGACGTCGCCCTCCGCCGTGATCGGGCTGTCCACCACGAACCCCGCGCTGACGGTGACCGAGCCCGTCGCCGGGTCCATCCCGGTGTAGTACCCGACCGCGGGACCGTCGCCGAGGAGCCCGCGAGACCCGAGCACCGCCGCGACGCGCTCGAACGCGGTCGGCATGAACGCGGGGATCTCGGCGAATGTCGTGCGTGCTCGCACGACCGCGAGGTCGCGGCGCGGAACCTGCGCGATGCGGACGTCGTGGCCCATGGCCCCCACCCCTCTCGCCGACCGTCGGCACCAGCCTCGCCGTCGCGCGGCGTCGCGGCCGGGGCTTCGGTCCCACGGGCTCGCGTGGGACGCGGCGCGGTGGGTCGGGGCCGGGGC
>NZ_SDPL01000715.1 GCF_004135055.1 Agromyces binzhouensis
GCACCGCGACGTGCAGGAGCGGGCGCGCCGACGCGCTGACGGCGACCGGCCCCGGCCGGGCGGGCTCGGCGCGCCTCGGTAGTGGGATGCCCCACAGCGCGGCGGCCGTGACGTGACTGAACACCTGCCGGCGAGGCATCCGCTTGGCGTACGCCTCGGCGAGTTCACGGATCGAGGGCTCCGCCCCGACGTGCCGGTGCACGCCATGGAACGTCCGCTCGAGGTCGGGTGCGGCGAGCCGGCGCCACCCCACGCCGTGGCGGTTCGCCTCCGCGCGGGTGAAGGACGGCACGGCGCTGAGGAGCCACGGAAGCCGATCGGATCTGCTCACGGACCCCAGCGTCCGGGGTCGCACGACGGCACGGTGCCGGCTGTCCACAATCCGCGGCCTGGATTCATTCGAGAGGATGTCACCTGCACCGCCCGCCCGGCCGACCGGTGCAGATGGCATCCTTTCGCTGGCGGCGCAGCACGGCGCAACCGCGAGCCGGAGCGGCGCGACCTCAGAAGGGCAGGACGCGCGCGCCGTGCACCGGACCGTGCACGTGCAACGCCGTGAGGCCCGCCGCCGAGAGCGCCACCTGGAGCTCGAGCGCACCGTCGGCGTCGTCGACGAGGAACGCGACCGTCGGGCCCGAGCCCGACACGAGACCGGCCAGCGCGCCGTTCTGCTCGCCGAGGTCGATCACCTGCGCCAGTCGCCCCGCTAGGCCGATGGCGGCCGACTGGAGGTCGTTGTGGAGCGCTGCCGCGAGCTGCCGCGGGTCGCCCGCGCGGAGCGCCTGCAGCACGGCCGCGTCGACGGTCGGCGAGTCGAGCGCGGTGC
>NZ_SDPL01000716.1 GCF_004135055.1 Agromyces binzhouensis
CCGCGCGGGGCACGCGCGGTGGAGTCCGCTGCGTCGTCGTCACGACGAGCCGCCGGCCTGGACGCGGGCGCTCGCCGAGGGAGACGACGCGGGGCTGTTCGGCCCGGGAAGCGCCGTGTGGGCCGTCAACGGCGCACTTCCCACGCTCGTCGCGGGGATCCGCGCGCTGCTGCTGCAGACCCTGCACCCGGGCGCGATGGCGGGCGTCCACGACCACTCGCGGTACCGGGAGGATCCGCTCGGGCGCCTCGACGGCACCGTGCGATGGGTGGCGACCACGACGTTCGGCGACCGGCGCGCCGCCGTGGCCGCGTGCGCCGCGGTGTCCCGACTGCACGAGCGGGTCACCGGGACGTACGTCGACGCCCGCGGCGAGACGCGCGCCTACGCCGCCAACGACGAGGACCTGCTGCGGTGGGTGCACGACGCGTTCACCGAGGCGTTCATCGGCGCGCACGAGCGCTGGGGCGGGCCGATCCCCGGGGGCGGCGACGCCTACGTGCGGGAGTGGGCGGAGGTCGGCCGGCTCATGGGCGTGCGCGAGCCGCCGACGTCGCTCGACGCGCTGCGTGCCGAGCTCGACGGGTTCCTCGCGGACGCGCGGCCCGACGAGCGCGTCGCCGAGGCCGTGCGGTTCATCCGGCGTCCCGGGCTTCCGGGGGTCGTGGCCCTCATCTACCCGATCCTGTTCGGCGGCGCGGTCGCGTCGCTCGGCGCCCGGGAGCGCAGCCTGCTCGGCCTCCGGCGGCCGTGGTGGCCCGCGGTCACGCTCACGCGCGCGGTGCTCGCGATCGGCACGCAGCGGTTCGGGCGGATGTCG
>NZ_SDPL01000717.1 GCF_004135055.1 Agromyces binzhouensis
CCCAGCTGAGCGACGGCGCCGCGGCATCCGCCGACGGTGCGGCACAGCTCGCCGACGGCACGGGCGAGCTCGCCGACGGCCTCGCCCAGGGCGCCGAGGGCACCTCGTCGCTCGAGGGGCTCGACCCGGAGGAGACCGCGGGCGTCGTCGCCGAGCCGGTCGTCACCGAGGCGACCCGGGCCAACGAGATCTCCACGTTCGGCGAGGTCGTCGCGATGCTCATCGGCCCCATCGGGCTCTGGCTCGGCGCGATGACGCTGTTCCTCGTGTTCCGGCCGCTCCGCCGCGAGGCGCTCGAGACGACCGCGCCGACGAGCACGCTCGTCGCGCGCACGCTCTTCCGCGGCTCGCTCGTCGGACTCGCGCAGGCGGCCGCCGTGGTGCTGCTCATGCACACCGTGCTCGGCGTCGCGTGGGCGCTGCTGCCGCAGACGCTCGCGTTCTCGGCGCTGCTCGCGGTGGTGTTCACGGCGATCCACGCGTTCCTCAGCGCCTGGCTCGGCCGCATCGGCACGGTCGTCTCGCTCGTGCTCGTGGTGCTGCAGCTCGCGGCATCCGGCGGGGTCTACCCGCTCGAGATCGTGAGCGGGCCGTACCAGGCGATCAGCCCGTTCCTGCCGCTGACCTGGGCGGTGCAGGGCATGCAGCTCATCGTCTCGGGCGCGGGTGGATCCGGGGTCTGGGCCGCGGCCGGAGCGCTGATGCTGTTCGGCGTGCTCGGGGTCGCGGGCACCGCGATCGTGGTCGCCAGGCGCCGCGGCATCCGCACCGCACCACGGCTCGCACCGGTCAGCGCCTGACCGGCAGCGCGGCGGCGTCA
>NZ_SDPL01000718.1 GCF_004135055.1 Agromyces binzhouensis
GGCTTCGGCGGCGGCGCGTTCGACGTGACGAGCGTGAGCGTGACCGGCGTCGACCCGGCCGACGAGGCGATCGGGCCGCTCAGCGCGGTCGCGCTCGCCGACGGCCGCGGCCTCGACTCCGGCGACACGGGCGAGCTCGTCGTCGTCCTCGACGCCGAGTACGCCACGGCCGAGGGCGTGGCAGTCGGCGACGCCATCGACCTCGGCGGCACCGAGTTCGAGGTCGTCGGCACCGTCGCCTCGACGTCGGCGGATGCCGCGACCGCGTCGAACGCCTACATCCCGCTCGACGTGGCACAGGAGCTGTCCGGCATGGACGGCCGGGTCTCCGTCGTCTCGGTCCGGGCCGCGTCGGCCTCCGACATCCCCGCCGTGAAGGCCGACCTCGAGGCGGCCCTCCCCGACCAGACCGTGAGCACGCAGGAGGACCTCGCGGCGAGCGTCTCCGGCTCGCTCGGCAGCGCGAGCGCGCTCGTCTCGAGCCTCGGCCTCTGGCTCTCGGTCGCCGTGCTCGCGGCCGCGTTCCTCATCGCGATCCTCTTCACCATCCAGGGCGTCACCCGGCGCACGCGCGAGTTCGGCACGCTGAAGGCGATCGGCTGGTCGAACCGCCGCATCGTCGGCCAGGTCGCCGGCGAGTCGCTCGTGCAGGGGCTCATCGGCGGCGCGGCGGGCCTCGCGCTCGGGTTCATCGGCATCGGCGTCATCAACGCGATCTCCCCGAGCCTCGCGACCACCTCCTCCCCCATTGCCGCCGGCCCGGGCGGCGAGGGCGGCCCCGGAGGCTTCGGCGGCGGGGGCGGCCCGTTCGCGG
>NZ_SDPL01000072.1 GCF_004135055.1 Agromyces binzhouensis
GCCCGGCGGCCGCGGCGGTCCACGCGGCCCCTGGGAGTTCCGCGTCGGCCCGGTCGCCCGCGCACGGCTCCTGGCCATGCTCGACGCGGCGGACCGGCCGATGTCGGTGACCGAACTCGCCGGCGCGATCGGCGTCGACCAGCCCCGGGCGAGCCGACTCGTGCAGGCGGCCGCCGAGGAGGGCCTCGTGGTCCGCGAAGCCGACCCCGAGGATGCTCGTCGTACTCGCATCCGCATCACCGAGGAGGGTCGCGAGGCGGTGCACGCCGCGAACTCGAATCGGCGTCGCGCGATCGAGTCCGCGCTCGAGGGCTTCAGCGACGAGGATCGCGCGCGCTTCGCGGACCTGCTGGGCCGGTTCGCGGACGGCCTTCGACGAGCACATCCGCCGCACTCCTGACCGTGCTCATGTGAGCAGGCCAGTGGCCGGCAGCTGCACATTTGCGGGCACTGCGTGAACGTCTCGTGACAGGGGTTCCCGATCGACCGGGACCTCCATAGGCTGACGCCGTCCGGGGGTCAGGGTGGCCCCCTGGCGTGTGCCGGAGGTGCCGAGATGCAACGACCCGTCCAACGCCTGACCGTGGGGCTCACTGCGGCTGCCCTGATGGGGGTGGGAATCGCGGTGCCGGCCGGTGCCGCGATCGCCGCAGAGGGAGACCCGACCGACCTCATCATCAGCGAGTACGTCGAGGGGTCGTCCTTCAACAAGGCGGTCGAGCTCTACAACCCGACCGACGCCGACGTGCCGCTCGCGGGCTACTCCCTCGAGGTCTACTTCAACGGCAGCGCGACCGCGACCTCCGGCGGCACCTTCGCACTGACGGGCACCGTCGCCGCCGGCGACGCCTTCGTCTTCGCCGACGAGGACCTCGCCGCGTTTGCGGACCAGACCACGGCGAGCAGCCTGTGGAACGGCGACGACGCGATCGTCCTGAAGCACGACGGAGCCGTCGTCGACTCGCTCGGCCAGGTCGGATTCGACCCGGGCAGCGAGTGGGGTGCCGGCCTCACGTCGACCCAGGACAACACGATCCGACGCAACGCGAACGTCTGCGTCGGCGACACCATCGTGGACGACGTGTTCGACCCGGCGATCGAGTGGACCGGATTCGCCCTGAACACCTTCGACGGCCTCGGGTCGCACACGGTCGCCTGTGGCGAGTCCGGCCCGCAGCCGTCCGTGATCAACGAGTTCTCCGCCTCGACCGCCGGTACCGACACCGAATACGTCGAGATCCTCGTCGAGCCGGGAACGGATGTCAGCGGCTACCGCGTCCTCGAGGTCGAGGGCGACTCGAACTCCTCGATGGGCGTCATCGACGAGGTCATCGCGCTCGAGCCGGCCGACGACAGCGGCCGCTCGCTCACCTGGCTGCCCGCGAACGCGCTCGAGAACGGCACGATCTCGTTGCTGCTCGTCAGCGGCTTCACCGGCGCGCTCGGGGACGACCTCGACGCCGACGACGACGGAGCCATCGACGCGGCCGGATTCGAGATCCTCGACTCCATCGCCGTGAACGACGGCGGATCCGGCGACCTCGCGTACGGCGACACCGTCCTCACCGTCGGCTACGACGGTCTCTCCTTCGCTCCCGGCGGCGCGTCCCGGATCCCCGACGGCACCGACACGGGCTCGACGAACGACTGGGTCCGCAACGACTTCGACCGGGCCGGCATCCCCGGGTTCCCCGGCAGCCTCATCGACGGTGAGGCGGCGAACACGCCGGGCGCGCGGAACTCGCTGAGCGTCGTCGTCGTGCCGCTGCCGCCGGCCGACTGCAACGCGGCCACGGTCACGATCGGCTCGGTGCAGGGCCCCGGCGACGCATCGCCGGTGGTCGGCTCGTCCGTCGAGATCGAGGGCGTCGTCGTCGGCGACTTCCAGGACGGCGGCTTCGACGGCTACTACCTGCAGGACGCCGGAGACGGCGACCCGGCGACCTCCGACGGCATCTTCGTCTACGCCCAGAACGGCCTCGACGTCGCCGAGGGCGACCTCGTCCACATCACCGGAACGGTGAGCGAGTACTTCGGCATGACCGAGATCACCGCAGCGTCCAACTCGGTCTGCGAGTCCGGACTCGCGCTCCCGCCCGCCGCCGAACTGACCCTGCCGGCCACGCCGGAGGCGAAGGAGTCCCTCGAGGGCATGCACGTGACGCTCCCGCAGGATCTCGCGATCCTCGAGTTCTTCGAGTTCGGCCGCTACGGCACCGTGATGCTCGGCACCGATCGCCAGATGCAGCCGACCGCGGTGTACGAACCCGGAAGCGCAGAGGCGATCGCCCTCGCCCAGGAGAACGAGCTCAACCGCATCGGACTCGACGACGGTCGGAGCGCGGAGAACCCGGACCCCGCGATCCACCCGAACGGCGAGGAGTTCACCCTCGAGAACACCTTCCGCGGCGGCGACCTCGTCTCGGATGCCACCGGCGTGCTCGACTACCGCTTCGACACCTGGGCGATCCAGCCGACGCAGGGCGCCGGGTTCGAATCGGTCAACCCGCGCACGGACGTGCCCGAGGTCGGCGGCAACTTCACGGTCTCGAGCTTCAACGTCCTGAACTACTTCACGACGCTGGGCTCACGTGGTGCCGACACCGCCGAGGAGTTCGAGCGCCAGCAGGCGAAGATCGTCAGCGCGATCACGGAGATCGACGCCGACGTCGTCGGGCTCATCGAGATCGAGAACAACGGCACCGCGGTCCAGGCGCTCACGGACGCGATCAACGCCGCCCTCGGCGAGGAGGTGTACGCCGCGATCGACACCGGGATCCTCGGGACCGACGTCATCACGACCGCGTTCATCTACAAGCCGGGCGCGGTGGAGCCGGTCGGCGACCACGCGGTGCTCGACAGCACCGTCGACCCCGACTTCGACGACGACCGCAACCGGCCGGCCCTCGCCCAGACGTTCGCCGACGTCGATTCGGGTGCCGAGGTCACCGTCGTCGTGAACCACCTCAAGTCGAAGGGCTCCGCCTGCGCCGAGGACCCCGACCAAGGCGACGGCCAGGGCAACTGCAACGGCGTGCGCACCCGCGCCGCTGAGGCGCTCGCCGAATGGCTGGCCACCGGCCCGACCGGTGCAGAGCCGGGCCGCGACCTCATCATCGGCGACCTGAACGCCTACGACAAGGAGGACCCGATCCAGGCGCTGACGGCAGCCGGCTACACCGACCTGCTGCTCCAGGAGCAGGGCGAGTTCGCCTATTCGTACGTCTTCGACGGCCAGCTCGGCTACCTCGACCACGCGCTCGCGGGCCCCGGCCTCGTGGCGCAGGTCACCGGCGCGTCGACCTGGTCGATCAACGCCGACGAGCCCAGCCTGATCGACTACGACATGACGTTCAAGAAGCCGGCACAGGACGCGCTCTACGAGCCCGACGCGTACCGCTCGAGCGACCACGACCCGGTGATCGTCGGGTTCGACTTCATCGCGCCCGAGCTCTCGGTGACGGTCGACCCGGAGCTGGTCTTCCCCCCGAACGCCAAGTGGCAGACCGTGACCTTCGACATCGACGCGTCGGACGACTCCGGCGAGGTCGAGGTCGAACTGGTCGAGGCCACGGGCGAGGGTCACAAGGCCGACGTCGAGGTCGTCTCCACGACCGAGGCGCGCGTGCTCGCCCGCCAGGGCGCCGTGTACACGTTCCTGTTCGAGGCGACCGACCCGAGCGGCAACATCACCACGCAGGAGGTGACCGTCACGGTCGGACCGTAGTTCCGCCTCCGGAAACCCGACGGCGCGTCGCTCCCCTCCCCGGGGCGACGCGCCGTCGCCGTGTCCGGGCCGTTCGCCCGCGCCGTCGGCTACGCGCCCGACGTGGGACCCGCGGCCGCGGCATCCGTCGCCCGCTGCGGCACGCGGACGAACAGCATGAGCACCAGCCCGGCGGCGAGCACGAGCACGATGCCGAGCACGCCCCAGTACGTCGCGCCGAAGACCACGATGAACGCCGACCACAGCATCGGCGAGAGGAAGCTCGCAGCGCGGCCCGTGGTGGCGTAGAGCCCGAAGATCTCGCTCTCGCGTCCGGCCGGCGTGACCCGCGCGAGGAACGAGCGCGAGGCCGCCTGCGCGGGGCCGACGAACAGCGTGAGGATCAGGCCGAAGATCCAGAACGGCAGCTTGCCCGCATCGTGCAGGAAGAAGACGATGAGCCCGGCGGCCACGAGCCCGCCGAGCGCGGTGAGGATGACCGCCCGCGGACCGAACCGATCATCGAACCGGCCCGCGACGATGGTCGAGACGCCGGCGAGCAGGTTCGCGGCGATGCCGAAGATCATGACCTCGTTCGGGGTGAAGCGGAATGCGACCGCCGCGATCACGGCGCCGAACGCGAAGACGCCCGCGAGCCCGTCGCGGAACACCGCGCTGGCGAGGAGGAACCAGAACGTCGGCCGCGACTCGCGCCAGAGGCGCACGATGTCCTGCACCAGCACGCCGTAGCTGCGGAAGAACCCGACCCGTGCCCGACCCGCCGCGGGCGGTGCCTCGGGCACGTAGACGAGCACCGGCCAGGCGAACACGAGCGTCCACACCGCGCAGCCGACCGCGATGACCCGGTAGACGAGCCCGTCGTCGGTCGGCATCCCCCACCAGTCGAACGCCGTCGCGACCACCACGAGCACCAGGGCGACGATCCCGCCGAGGTAGCCGAGGCCCCAGCCGAGTCCCGACACCTTGCCGACCGTCTTCGGCGTCGAGACCTGCACGAGCATCGCGTTGTAGTTCACGCCCGCGATCTCGCCGAACACCGTGCCCGCCGCGATGAGCGAGACGCCGAGCACGAAGTACGACGCCGTCCCCTGCACGAAGAAGAGGCCGAGCATGCACGCCACGAGCGCGGCCGTCGCGCCGCCGAGCCAGAGCTTCCGGCGCCCCGCGACATCCGCTCGTTGACCGAGCACGGGTGCCAGCACGGCGATGAGGATGCCGGCGATCGTGATCGCCCAGCCGAGGCCGCTCGCGAGATCGGCGAGCGCGCGCTCGTAGGCCGGGTCGTCCTCGCCGAGCGCTGCGACCGCCGGGTCGAGGAACCAGTCGCTCGTGAGGTAGAGGGCCGTGAAGACGAACGTGAGGATGACCGAGTTGAACGGCTGCGTCGCCCAGTCCCACAGCGCCCACGCCCACACCTGTCGCTTCGGGACGACCCGCTCACCCTGCAGCTCGAGGCCCGTCACGGGGCGGAGTTCCGCGGTCGAGAGCGGGGGCGTGACGACGCCGGGGCGAGTCGGGTGCGGGGGTTCGGGCGACTGTGGCTGGTCGGTCATGGGCGAAGTCTTCCGACGTGGGGTGAACGGGCGGTGACGGCGCGCCCGGTCAGGGCCGATCCGCGTCGATCCCGTGCAGGCTAACGCCTCCGGCTCGGTGCGCGATAGCCGGATGCCGTCGCGCCGCCGGTTCCCCCGGAAGCTCGCCTCAGGCGGCCGCCTCGGCGGCGCCCTCGCGCTTGATCGCCGACAGCTCGAACTCGAGCGTGATCTTCTCTGACACGAGCCATCCGCCCGAGTCGAGCGCCATGTTCCACTCCAGGCCGAACTCCCGACGGTCGATGCGCCGCGTGCCCTCGAAGCCGGCTCGGAGGGCGCCGAACGCGTCGGTCTCCACGCCGGTGAACTCGATCGGGATGGTGATCGGCTTCGTGACGTCGCGGATCGTCAGGGCGCCGGACACCACGAGCGCGTTGTCGGCGACCTCCTCGATCCGCGTGCTGCGGAACGTGATGTCGGGGTACTTCTCCACGTCGAAGAAGTCGGCGCTGCGCAGGTGCTCGTCGCGCTGCGCGTTGCGCGTGTCGATGCTCGCGACCTTGAGCACGATCTCGGCCTTCGACGCGTCCGGGTCGTCGAAGTCGACGTGCAGTGCGCCCGTGACGTCGTTGAAGGCGCCGCGGACGTTGGCCACCATCGCGTGCTTGGCCGAGAAGCCGATGCGCGTGTGAGCCGGGTCGAGGTCCCAGTCGCCGCTCAGGTCGGGTCCGGTGTCGGTCATGATCTCCCCAGGGTCGTTCACCAAAACTCCCACAGTCTCTCATCCCCCGGCTGGTCGGACGCCCCATGTGCGGTCGACGAGGCCGATCGGGCGCGATCCGCCCCGCCCGATCGGCCATCTCGTCAGCGTGTCACGTCGCCGACGAGCTCGGCGAAGAGCTCCTCCGCGTCGCACTCGAGCCGCTGCCGGGTGAACCACTCGCACACGTTCAGGCAGTCCCGGTGCAGCAGGTCGAACCCGTTCGGGTTCGCGACGACGTCGACGACCTGCGGCAGGTCGATCGCGACGACCCGGTCCCCGTCGACGAGCAGGTTGTACGGCGAGAGGTCGCCGTGCGCGAGGCCGGCGTGCGCGAGCGTGCGCATGAATGCGGCGACCTGGTGGAAGAGGTCGCGCAGCCCCTCCGGCGTCGTCCGCACCTGGGCGAGCCGCGGGGCGGCGACCCGCCCGTCGCCGATGAACTCCATGAGCACCTCGGTCTCGCCCACCTGGACCGGGTACGGCACGGCCGCACCCAGCTCGGTCAGGCGCGACAGCGCGGCGAACTCCGCGTACGCCCATTCGACGCGCGCGACCTCGCGCCCGTACGACGACGAGCGCTGGACGGCGCGAACGTCGCGGGAGCGGCGCGTGCCGCGCCCCTCGGTGTAGACCGCCGAGCGATGGAAGAGCCGGTTCTCCGCGCTGCGGTACCGCTTCGCGGCGAGCAGCACCGAATTGCCGGGCACGTCGGCAGGCGCGCCGGGCACGGCCCGCTCGATGAGCCACAGGTCGGCCTCCTTGCCCGTCTTCACGACGCCGAGCTCGGTGTCGATCGCCGCGGCGGAGGTGACGAGCCAGTCCGGCCGCGGCTGCGGCCCGCGCTCGCTGGGCTGGGTCGCCGGCCACGTGGACCAGCGTTGGTCCTCGCCGGGCTCGACGTCCGAGAAGGCGAGTGAGGCGGATGCCGCGCCGAAGGGCGCAGCGGATGCCGCGCGCGATCGCGCGGCGGAATCGTCGAGTGACGACAGCATGTTCACGGTGGTGTCTCCGAGATCGTGGAGGCCACCGTCGCGGATGCTAGCGGGCGGCCTCGCAGGGAAGGGTGTCTGCGATACGCGCGACAGGAACGGTGTTCATCGCTTCACTCCCTCCGGTCTCGGCCCGCTGCGGGCGTCGTGGGTCGCCCCGATCGGGCGACGGATGCCGCGTGGCGCGGCCCGCATGAGCATACGCCGCACCGCGGCATCCGTAAAGGCGCTCAGTGGCACCAGTCGGAGGAGCCGCCGTTCTGGGTGAGCACGACCTCGCCGGTCTCGACGTCGACGACAGTCGTGAGCCGGCCGACGAGGGATGGTGCGTTGGGATACCCGTCGGATTCCGCCCGCGCCGGCGCGGTCTCCACCGCGACCAGGCGGCCGTTCGGCGAGAGGCAGGTCGCGAGGCGCCGGCTGTCGCCGCCGGTCGCGTGCAGCACGACCGTCTCGACGTCGTCGACCCGGGCGAGGAGCGCCTCGGTCGCCACGGAGCCCGCACCGTCGCCGGAGACGATGAGGACCTCGAGCAAGTGGGAGCCCTCGGCGTCGAGTTGGACGACGAGTCCCGGGTAGGCCTGATCCGGCAGCTCGGCGGACGGCAGGATGTTCTCGCGGGTCTCGCCGGTGGCGAGCTCGAGGACCGTCCCGCGATCGGGATCCGCCAGGATCACCTCGGTCGTCCCGGGGAGGATGCCGCGGAGCTCGGTGTGGGTTCCCAACGGCTGCGCGGGCGAGAGGCCGAGCGCGTCCGCGAGGAGGACCGCGCCGTCCAGGTCGTGCACCACGATCGACGTCGTTCCCGGGACGAACACCCAGTCGCTCACGGACACCGGAGCGCCGTCGGGGCCGAGGACCGGCACGGGTTCGGCAGTCGCCCCGGAGACGTCGAGCGTGTACAGGACGCTCTGCGAGCCCGCCTCCGCCCCGGCGTCCGCGGGGTTGAACGTGAAGGCGACGAGCGGTCGGGTGGTCGACCCGCCGATCGAGTTCACGGTTCCCGGTTCGGGCAGCGCGACCGTCTGGGTCGTGTCCCCGATCCCGGCGACGCGCAGCGTGTTCGCGCCGTCGTCCTCGATCGCCACGCCGACGACGACGTCGCCGGCGTGGGCGAACGACCGGAGGCGGGGCGCCTCCAGCACGTCGTCCGGGGTCGGGTCGCCCACGTACGACCGCCGGACCACATCAGGTCGTCCCTCGGGACTGCGGCGGACGAGGGTGTGCACCGGTTCGTCCGCCGTGGTGAACCGGTACTCGATCGTCGCCGCCGTCGGCTGGGCCGTGCCGACCACGCCGTCGATCGTCACCGTGTACGCCTCGTCGTACGGCAGCGGATCCTCGAACGACACGATGAGCCGGTCGCCGTCGATCTCGAGCGCCGCGGGTTCGCTCGGCGTCACCTCGACGTGTCCGGTGACCCGTTCGACGGGCTGGTTGAGCTCGATCACGAGTCGCGAGCCGGCGAGCCGCGTGGCACGTTCGACGTCGATGGCCGCGTCCGTCACCTTCGGTCCCTGCGCGAGCGACGCGGCGCCGAGGATCACGGATGCCCCGGCGAGCAGGCCGATCGTCGCGGTCAGGCCGCGACGGAACCGGGCCGCACCCGCACGTCGCGACCCGCCCTGGTCGCGCGGACGCCGGGGATCAGTAGACATACGGCTGCTCCGGTTCGTCGGTCGCCCCCACCGTGCCGGGGACGAGCACCAAGCCGTCCCGGTCGACCGGATCGGCGGCGAGTTCGCCGGTGCCGACGACCCAGTCGTCGACCGCGAACCGCTCCTTCCAGCCCGGCAGGTGGACCGGAACGCCGACCGGCTGGGCGTCGATCGCGCAGTGCGTGATCTTGAACCGCGTGATGTAGAAGCTGTCGTCGGGGTCGCCGGGCACGGGGGAGACGAAGCCGGCGAGCTCGAGCTCGATCCCGCCGAATTCGGCCGGGTCGTCGAACTGGTTCGCGATCAACGCCCAGTCCGAGAGGTCGAACGTCGACGGATCCGCCCCGGCGAGGCTCGGTGCGTCGGCGGCGAGTTCGCCGGCGGTGACCTCGACGTCGCGGTCCATCGCGGTGCGTGCGGTGAGCGTCGCGGGCGGGAGGACGAGCAGCGCGACGGTCGCCCCTGCGACGACGACGATCGCCGACGCGGTGGCCGTGCGCCGTCGGGCGGGTGCCGCGCGCACGGCACGCGACTCGGGCCCGTGATCGTGGTGGTCGGGCCCGTGGTCGTGGTCGTGGTGGTCGTCCCGTGCAGGCGCGAGTGCGAGCGCGGCCAGCGCGAGGATGCCGCCGATGAGCGTCATGATCACCGTGAAGCCCGAGGAGTCGGGGTTGATGTACAACCCGAGCTGGCCGGTGGCCGCGAGCCACAGCGTTGCGACGACGGAGACGAGCGTGAGCGCGACGCCCTTCCAGCGGGACACGAGGCTATGCAGCAAGGTTCACCGCCAGCCCGAGTGCGGCGCTCGCGAGCGCGACGATCGTGGTCAGCTGCACGAGCGTGCGAGTGGTGAACGTCGTGCGCATGAGCGCCAGCATCTTCACGTCGACCATCGGTCCGAACACGAGGAACGCGACGATCGCGCCGGGCATGAAGGTCGACCCGAACGCCAGGACGAAGAACACGTCGACGTTCGAGCACAGTGCGACGACGAAGGCGAGGAGCATGAGTGCGAACACGCTCAGCACCGGGTTCTGGCCGAGGGTGATCAGGATGTCGCGCGAGACCGCGACCTGGATGAATCCGGCGATCGCCGACCCCACGAACAGCGCGGGGAGCATCGCCGACGTCTCATCGACGAACATGCGCGCGCCGCGTCGCGGCTTCGCCGAGGCATCCGCATGTTCGCGGGCGCATGCCGCCTGGAACGCCGGCGTGAGCAGCGAGGTCGGGTCGGGGTGCCGGCTGAACACCCAACCGACGAGGTTCGCGATGACGAAGCCGCCGACGATGCGCCAGACGAGGATGCCGTCCTGCCATCCGAAGGCCTGGTAGGTCGTGATGATCGTGACCGGGTTCAGGATCGGCGCCGCGAGGAGGAAGGTCATCGACTCGCCGACCGTGAGCCCGCGCTGGAGGAGCCCGCGCGCGAGCGGCACGTTCCCGCACTCGCAGACCGGCAGCAGGATGCCGAGGAGCGAGATGACGGCGCGCCGCAGGACGCCGTTGGTCGGCAGCCGTCGCACGAGGAAGTCCGGCGGCAGCCAGAGCTGCACGGCGATGGAGAGGACGATGCCGAGGAAGACGAACGGGAGGCTTTCGATCACGACGCTCGCCGAGAGCGTGACGAAGTCCTGGACGGCGTCGGAGAGCGCGTCGCTGCGGTCCTCCGCCGTCACGATGCGGATCCCCGCGAACAGCGCGACCGCGGCGATGCCGATCGCGAGCCCGATCGTTCCGAGCGGCCGGCGGGACGGCCGGACAGGCTCGCTCCGGGCGCGGCGGCCCCTGGTCGTCGGAGAGGTCATCGTTCCTGGGCGGGGTCGGGGTCGGGGGTCGGGGGTCGGGAGGGGTCG
>NZ_SDPL01000719.1 GCF_004135055.1 Agromyces binzhouensis
CGGGCGGCGCCCGTGCGGGCATGGGCGGGGCCGTGGCCGGTCGTGGAGCGCTGGTGGGACGCCGACCGCGCCCGCCGGGTGCACCGGTTCCAGGTGGTCGACCACGACGGCTGCGCGTGGCTGCTGGTCCGCGACGCGGACGGCTGGTGGGCCGAGGCGAGGTACGACTGATGGGCTGGAACAACCCCGAGATCCCGTGGTCCGAGCTCGAGCGTCGGCTCTCCGACCGGCAACGGCCGGGTGACGGATCGGCAGGTCGCTCGAAGGTCCTGGGCGACGGCGGCGACAGCCCGGCCTGGAGCCGGAAGCGGCATCCGTACCGCCCGCCGGGGGCCGGCGAGCCGACGGACGACCGGCCGGCCGGCCCGTCCGTGCCGTACGCCGAGCTGCACGCGCACTCGACGTTCAGCTTCCTCGACGGCGCGTCGGGCCCCGAGAGGCTCGTCGAGGAGGCGCACCGGCTGGGGCTCACGGGGCTCGCGATCACCGACCACGACGGCTTCTACGGCATCGTGCGGTTCGCCGAGGCCGCCGAGGCGTACCCCGAGCTCGAGACCGTGTACGGCGCCGAGCTCTCGTTCGGTCTCAGCGAGCCGCAGATGGGCGCGGCCGACCCCGAGGGCGACCACCTGCTCGTGCTCGCCGCCCGCGAGGAGGGCTACCACCGGCTCGCGTCGGCGATCACCGCGGGCCAGCTCGCGGGCGGCGAGAAGGGCCGACCCGTCTACGAGCTCGACGACCTGGCAGCGCGCGCCGACGGGCACTGGGTCGTCTCCACCGGGTGCCGCAAGGGCGCGGTGCGCCGCGCCCTC
>NZ_SDPL01000720.1 GCF_004135055.1 Agromyces binzhouensis
CGCGGCGCCGACGACGTTCGGCGTGCCTGCCTCGTGCCGTTCGGGCCCGGCCTTCCACACGGCGGCCTCGACCGACACCGACTCGACGGCGCCGCCGCCGGCGAGGTGCGGGGCTGCCGCATCGAGCCAGTCGGCACGGCCGACGAGCGCACCCGCCCCGAAGGGCGCGTATGCCTTGTGCCCCGAGAAGGCCAGGTAGTCGATGCCGATGCCCGCGAGGTCGACGCGTCGGTGCGGCAGCAGCTGCGCGGCGTCGACCGCGAGCCGGGCGCCGTGCGCGTGGGCGAGATCGGCCAACGCGTCGAGCGGAAGCACCTCGCCCGTGAGGTTCGATGTGCCGGTGATGGAGAGCAGCGCGGCCGGGCGGCGCGCGAGCTCGGCGGCGAGCGCCTCGAGCGTCGCCGCGAACGTCGGCCGTGCGACGACGACCCGTCGCCCGCCACGCTCCCAGGGCAGCAGGTTCGCGTGGTGCTCGATGTCGAGCACCACGGTCTCGCCGGGCACTGCGCCGGCGAGGAGGTTCAGCGCGTCCGTCGTGTTGCGCGTGAGGACCACGAGGTCGTCAAGGCGTGCGCCGACGTGCCGCGCGACCTGGATGCGGGCGTCCTCGAGCAGGGCGGTCGACGCCTGCGACGCGTAGCCCGTGCCGCGGTGCACGCTCGCGTAGTAGGGCAGCACGGCGGCGACGTGCGCCGCGACCGAGGCGAGCGCCGGGGCGGATGCCGCGACGTCGAGGTTCACGTGCCGGACCCTGCCGCCGCCGAGGACCGGGACCTCGAGCCCTGCGTCCACGAGCTCGGCGAGCGGGCC
>NZ_SDPL01000721.1 GCF_004135055.1 Agromyces binzhouensis
GGCACCGCGGACCGCCTGACGACCGCCCGCGGCATCCGCTCACCGCGCCCGCTCCGGAGCGCCGGGACGGCGCCTCGGCGCGATGCCGCGGGCGACGGTTACGCGAACGCCTCGATCGGCGGGCAGGCGCAGACCAGGTTGCGGTCGCCGTACGCCTGGTCGATCCGGCGGACGGGGGCCCAGTACTTGTTCCGGACGAGCGAGTGCACCGGGTAGACCGCCTGCTCGCGCGTGTACGGGTGCGTCCACTCCCCCGCGATGACCGACTCCGCGGTGTGCGGGGCGTTGCGGAGCGGGTTGTCCTCTGCGGGCCACTCGCCGCGGCCGACCGCGTCGGCCTCGGCCTTGATCGCGATCATGGCCTCGACGAACCGGTCGAGCTCCGCGAGGTCCTCCGATTCCGTCGGCTCGACCATGAGCGTGCCCGCGACCGGGAACGACATGGTCGGCGCGTGGAAGCCGTAGTCGATGAGGCGCTTGGCGACGTCGTCGACGGTGACGCCGGTCTCCGCGGTCAGCGGCCGCAGGTCGAGGATGCACTCGTGCGCGACGAGCCCGTTCTCCCCGGTGTAGAGCACCGGGAAGTGGTCGCGCAGGCGGGCGGCGACGTAGTTGGCCGCGAGCACCGCGGTCGCGGTCGCCTGCTTGAGCCCCTCGGCGCCCATCATCCGCACGTACGCCCAGGAGATCGGGAGGATCGACGGGCTGCCGTACGGCGCCGCCGACACGGGGCCGCCGCCGTGCTCGACGCCGCCGGCGTGGTCGGCGCGCTGGGCCATCGGGTGGCCGGGCAGGTAGGGCGCGAGGTGC
>NZ_SDPL01000722.1 GCF_004135055.1 Agromyces binzhouensis
GGGCAGGCGCAGCGCGTCGCGGTCGCGCGCGCCGTGCATCGAGCGCTCGCGACCGACGCGCCGCTCGTGCTCCTCGACGAGCCCACGTCGGCACTCGACGCCGGACGCGAACGGGCGATGGCAGCGGCGCTCGAGGATCTCGCGCGCTCCGGCCGGATCGTCGTCGTCGCAACGCATCGCGGCGCACTCGCCGATGCCGCCGACCGAGTCGTCGCGATCCGGGAGGCGATCCGTGCCTGATCGTTCCCGGTCGGTCCTGCGGCAGGCGGTCCCGCCGGTCGGACGGCTCGTGCCGTCGGTCCTCCTCGGCGTGCTCGCGGGCCTCTCGAGCGTCGCCCTGCTCGCCTCGAGCGCGTGGCTCATCGCCAGGGCGGCGGAGCAGCCGCCCATCCTGTTCCTCTCGCTCGGGGTCGTCGGGGTCCGCGCGTTCGCGATCGGGCGTGCGGTGTTCCGCTACCTCGAGCGGCTCGCCGGCCACGACGCGGCGTTCCGCCAGCTCGCCGAGATCCGCGTCGGCGTCTTCGAGCGGATGCTCCCGCTCGCGCCCGACGGACTGGTGGCGTCCCGTCGGGGAGACCTGCTCTCCCGATTCGTCGGGGACGTCGACGAACTGCAGAACGTGAGCCTCCGCATCGTCCAGCCGTTGGCGAGTGCGACGATCGTGCTCGGGGCCGCGATCGCGGGGCTCGCCTGGCTCGCGCCGAGCTCGGCGATCGTCGTCGTCGCGGTCATCGCGTCGGGCGTCGGCGCCGCCGTCGTCGCGCAGTCGCTGCTCGCCGCTCGTGCCGACGCGCGTCTCGCGCCGCTGC
>NZ_SDPL01000723.1 GCF_004135055.1 Agromyces binzhouensis
GCATCGCATGCCGCACCAGCCACTCGGCGTCCGGCAGCGGCGGCGCGTCGGGCTCCTCCGCGTCGCCGTGGAGCACCGCGTCGAGTCCGGCGAGGGCCGCGGCATCCGGCACGCCCAGGACGTCGGCCGCCGCGTACGCGAGCGCCCGATGGCCCGAGGAGTTCAGGTGGACGCGGTCCTCGGCCCACATGCCCCGCGCCGTGAGCCCACCGTGGGCGGACGCGTCCAGGACCATCGCGCCCGCCCCGTCGGCGCGGGCGACGAGGCGCTCGGCGAACCGCTCGAACGCGACCCGGACCGAACCGAGCCGTGCGTGCGCGGGCAGGAACGGCGTCACGACGAGCACGTCGCACCCGACCCCCCGGAGGCCGTCGACGGCGTCGCCGACGCGATCCGCGAGCGCCTCGGCCCGTGCGCCGACGCGCACGAGGTCGTTGCCGCCGATCAGCACCGTGACGAGGTCGGCCCCGAGGTCGAGGGCGCGCGGGAGCTGGACGTCGACGGCGTCCGCGACGCGCCGGCTGCGCACCGCGAGGTTCGCATAGCCGATGCCGCCGGCCGACTGCGCGAGCAGCATCGCCAACCGGTCCGCCCAGCCGCGGTACTCCCCCGCGGCCATCCGCGACGAGTCGCAGAGGCCCTCCGTGACCGAATCGCCCACGGCGACGAACCTCTGCCAGGCCGGGCGCGTCGCGGGCGACGGCCGCACCCGCTCGACCACCGGGGCCGTCACGCCGACG
>NZ_SDPL01000724.1 GCF_004135055.1 Agromyces binzhouensis
CGGCGGATGGCGCGACGGGCGCGCCGCTCGCCCGGACGTCCGATGCCGCTGAAGCCGGAGCCGGCGCGGGCCCCGCGGCATCCGCCCCGGCCTACCCCGCCCTCACGACGACGGAGGTGACCCGATGAGGATCGCGATCGCCGGAGCGACCGGCGTCGTCGGACGCCACGTCGTCGTCGCCGCGGAGGCGGGCGGGCACGACATCCTGTCCCTGACCCGCCGGACCGGGCACGACCTCGAGCGGGGCACCGGGCCTGCCGGCTCGTCGCTCGCGGCCGCCCTCGACGGGGTGGACGCCGTGATCGACGTCACGAGCGTGGGAACCACCTCGGCGAGCCGGTCGCGCGAGTTCTTCATCGCCGTCACGCAGAACCTGCTGCGCGCCGAGCGCGACGCCGGGGTCGGCCACCACGTCGCACTGTCGATCGTCGGCATCGACGGTGCCGACGCCTCCTACTTCGCGGGCAAGCACGCGCAGGAGCGGCTCGTCGCGGCGGCCGATGTCCCGCACACGATCCTGCGGGCGACGCAGTTCCACGAGTTCGCCGAGCAGATGACGGCGCGGCTGTCGCTCGGACGGATGCTCACGCCGATCCCCGTCGGGCGCTACCGGCCGGTCTCGGCGCGCGAGGTCGGCGTGCGACTCGTCGAGGTCGCCGAGGCCGGGGCGGTCGGACGGGCCCGCGACCTGGCCGGTCCGCGCGAGGAACGGCTCGCCGAGATGGTGCGGCGCATGTTCGCGCACGACGGCGTCCGGCGCCCGGTCGTCGAGTTCCCGCTGCCCGGGCCCTA
>NZ_SDPL01000725.1 GCF_004135055.1 Agromyces binzhouensis
TCGGCCGGGGCGGGCCGCGCGGCATCCGCCGACGTCGCCGCGTACGCGCTCGGCCTCGGCGACGACTCGCTCGTGCTCGCGCAGCGGCTCGGCGACTGGATCACGCGGGCACCCGAGCTCGAGGAGGACGTCGCGCTCGGCAACATCGCGCTCGACCTGCTCGGCCACGCGCGCTCGCTGCTGCACTACGCGGGCACGCACGACGGCCGCAGCGAGGACGACCTCGCCTACTTCCGCGACGAGCCCGACTTCCGCAACGCCTGGTTGTTCGAGCAGCCCAACGGCGACTTCGCGCACACCATCGCCCGGCAGCTGGTCGCCTCGACGTACCTCGTCGAGCTCTACCGGCACCTCGAGTCCTCGACGGATGCCACGCTCGCGGCGATCGCCGCGAAGGCGTCGAAGGAGGTCGACTACCACCGCGACCACGCCATCCAGTGGACGCTCCGCCTCGCGGGCGGCACCGACGAGTCGCGTCGCCGCATGGTGCGCGCCGTCGAGCAGACCTGGCCGTACGTCGAGGAGCTGTTCCGCGACGACGCCGTGGTCGCGAGGCTCGCCGACGAGGGCGTCGCGCCGCTGCCGTCGTCGCTGCGCGACGCGTTCGACGCCGTGATCGACCAGGTGTTCGCCGAGGCCGGCCTCGCCCGGCCCGAGGGCCGCACGGCGTTCGTCGTCGACGGCCGCGGTCGCGAGGGCAGGCACACCGAGCACCTCGGTCCGATGCTCGCCGAGATGCAGGTGCTCGCGCGCGCGCACCCGGGGGCATCGTGGTGACCGCGGCCGAGG
>NZ_SDPL01000726.1 GCF_004135055.1 Agromyces binzhouensis
CGTCGCCGGGTAGCGGGTCAGCGCTCGGCGAGCGCCGCGGCCCGGCTCCCCGCCCGATTCCGCGCCGCGATGCGTCGGCGCACCCCGCGGAGCGCGAGCCGCCGGTGCACGCCCACGAGCACCGAGGTCAACCCGACGAAGATGACGAGGATGAGCAGGCAGTAGACGGCCACGCCGAGGGGTCCGCCGACCTGGCTGGCGTCGAGGAAGAAGTACGGGTACCAGCCGATGTCGGCGCCGCGGATGAGCGTGTACGCGAGCCATCCGGTCGGGAACACGAGCACGAGCCCGAGCGTCGCCCACGGCACCGGGGGGTTCACGGCGATGATCGCGTCGACGGTCCACGCGATGAGCGCGAGCACGGGCACGACGAAGTGCAGGAGCGTGTCCGACCACGGCACGTCGAGCCGGTAGTCGCGCGTCGACGCCTGCACCGCGATGAGCCCGAACACGATCCCGGAGACGAGCAGGTACACCGTGACGACCGTCCGGAACGCCGCGAGCACGGGCGGGTCCCGGTGCTGCGTGAGGGCGTACCCGGCGGCGACGAGCAGCACGACGACCGCGAGCATCGCCGACTGGATCGTGAAGTAGCTGAAGAAGTTGACGGACGCGAAGAGCGGGAACTCGAGCACGTACTGGTAGTTGCCGACCAGCGCGACGATCTCGACCGCCGCGATCGCGAGGCGGAACGCGCCCAGCGCGCGCCGCGACATGGTCGTGCGTGCGAGCGACGCGGAGGTCTCCGCCACGGCGGCGTCGCCCGGCGGGCGGACGTCGTCGGCCCC
>NZ_SDPL01000727.1 GCF_004135055.1 Agromyces binzhouensis
CGCGGGGCGCGCCTGGGCGAGCGGATGGCGCCGGGCTAGCCGGCGACCTCCCGCTGGCAGTCGGCGCAGAGGCCCCAGAAGGTGACCTCGGCGGTGTGGATGGCGAAGCCGGCGGCGTCGGAGGGCGCGAGGCAGGGCGGCTCGCCCACCACGCAGTCGACGTCGGCCACGGCGCGGCACCGGGTGCAGACGACGTGGTGGTGGTTGTCGCCCGTGCGGCTCTCGTAGAGCGCCGGCGACTCGGCGGGTTCGATGCGTCGCAGCAGTCCGGCGTCGGTGAGCGCACCGAGCACGTTGTAGACCGACTGCAGCGAGGTGCCGGGGAGCGTGCCCGCGACCCGCGAGAGCACGGCATCGGCGTCGAGGTGGCCGTGGCCGCTGACGGCGTCGAGCACCGCGATGCGCGGGGCGGTCACCTTGAGACCCGCGGCGCGAAGGCGCGCTGCGGCGTCGTCGCGGTGGGCCTCGGTGGTCATGCCCCCACCGTAGCAGTTGTTTTGAGTGACTCAAAACAACTGGTACGACGGGTATCGGTTCGTGGCGGGCACCGGGCTCGGGCAAAGCCCGCGCATAGCCTCCGTGCGGACCATCGAATGCAAACCGGTGCGCCCGCACCGCGTGAGGAGCCCGAAGGACCGATCATGACCTCCCAGACCACGACCACGAACGCCGGCACGGACGACCCGGCGACGACGCGGGATGCCCCACCGACCGCTCCGACCGAGCCGCTGCCGCCGGCGGCGCAGACGCCGCCCCCGTTCCACCCGGCCGGGCCCGCTGCCGCGAC
>NZ_SDPL01000728.1 GCF_004135055.1 Agromyces binzhouensis
GCCCCGCCGCGCGGTCACGGCGCGCCGAACCCGAACCGCTCGAGCACGGCGCGACCGTCCCGGCCGGTGACGAAGTCCCGGAACGCGGCTGCCGCTGCCGGGTGCGGCGCGTCGACGAGGTCGGCGATCGGGTAGCGGTTGACGACGGATGCCGCGGCCGCCACCTCGACGCCCTCGACCGCGTCGCCGGCCGAGCGGAGGTCCGTCAGGTAGACGAGCCCCGCGTCGACCTCGCCGAGGACGACCTTCGTGAGCACGGCCCTCACGTCGGACTCGAGCGTGTCGGGAGCCGCGTCGACCCCCTCGTCGTCGAGCAGCGACGCGGCGGCGGCGCCGCAGGGCACGCTCTCGTCGCACAGCGCGATCCGGAGCTCGTCGCGGGCGAGGTCGGCGAGGCCGGTGATGCCGGCCGGGTTGCCGGCCGGCACGGCGAGTCCGAGCGTGTTCGTCGCGAAGACCGTCGCGCCGTCGGCGAGTTCCGCGTCGACGATCCTCGCCATGGGGGGTTCGGCGGCGGCGGCGAACACGTCGGCCGGGGCGCCCGCGACGATCTGCTGCGCGAGCGCGGCGCTCCCGCCGAGGTTCAGGACGACGTCGACCTCGGGATGCCGCTGCTCGAACCGATCGGCGAGCTCCTCGAACGCCTCGGTGAGCGACGCGGCCGCGAACACCGTGATCGTGCCCGACTCGATCGCGACGATCGACTGGCCCGCCGACCCGCCCCGTTCGGCGGACCCGCCGGTGCCGCCCGCGCACGCCGCGAGCCCGGCGAGTCCCGCACCGGCGA
>NZ_SDPL01000073.1 GCF_004135055.1 Agromyces binzhouensis
CTGGAGGAGTCACCCCGAGGACGAGTCGGAGGTGAGCAGACGCGCGGCGGCCCGCGACCTCGACGGGCTGCTCGTGTCGGTGCAGGAGGCCCTCGACCTGTCGCGCACGCCCGTTCCGCGCGCGGCGCGGGGGCCGGTCGTGCGACGGTCGCAGGACCGGCCGCTGGTCCGGCTGGTGACCGCGCTCCGCGACGACCATCGCCTGCAGGAGCTCGGCGAGCGCATGCTGGCGCCGCTCATCGAGCACGACCTCGCGCGCGGCGGCGACCTGCTCGACGTGCTCGCGGCGATGCTCGCGCACCCGGGCAACCGGACGGCGGCGGCCCAGGCGAGCCATCTCTCGCGCTCGGTGTTCTACCAGCGGCTGGCCCTCATCGGCGACCTGCTCGGGGCCGACCTCGACGACGGCGAGACGCTCACCGCGCTGCACCTCGCGTTGCTCGTGCGGCGGAGCGGGGTGCGCTGAGCGCCGGCTCGCACCATCCGTTACTTGCTCTTGACAAGTACACTTGCGAAGAGCAAGCTGACGGATGACGGCCGACCGGCCGGACCAGACGACCAGCCGACATGGGGGAGACCATGGCCACCAGCATCTTCGTCAACATCCCGACGTCCGACCTCGACCGCTCGAAGGCGTTCTACCAGGGCCTCGGCTACCGCATCAACCCGATGTTCTCCGACGACAACGCGGCCTGCGTCGTGCTCGACGAGAACGTCTACTTCATGGTGCTGACCAGGGAGTTCTTCCAGACGTTCACCGCCAAGCAGGTGACCGAGCCGAAGACCCACGCGCAGGCCCTCATCGCGCTCACGTGCGACTCGCGCGAGGAGGTCGACGCGGTCCTCGCGAAGGGGCTCGACGCCGGCGGAAGCGAGCCGCGACCGGCCACCGACCTGGGATTCATGTACACGCGCGACATCGAGGACCCCGACGGCAACATCCTCGAGTTCTTCTTCATGGAGCCCGCCGCCGTCGAGAAGGGTCCCGACGCGTTCCTCAGCGAGCAGGGGGCCGGCGCCGCGGCGACCGGCGCCTGACGGTTCCGTCGTGGCGGCACGCGGCCGCGGGTTCGGCCAGTACAGCGGCGTGGCCCGCGCGATCGAGCGGGTCGGGGAACGGTGGGCGCTGCTCATCGTCCGCGACCTGCTCGTCGGGCCGCGCCGGTACGGCGACCTGAAGGCGAGCCTGCCGCGGATCCCGACGAACATCCTCGCCGACCGGCTGCGCGAGCTGCAGGAGTCGGGTGTCGTCCGGCGCGTGCCGACGGTCCGGGGCGGCTACGAGCTCACGCCGCTCGGGCGCGAGCTCGAACCGGTCGTCCTCGCGCTCGAGCGCTGGGGCTGGTCGGTCCTCGGCCACCCCGGCGAGGAGGAGCGCGTGAGCCACGAGGCGCTCGCCGTCGCCCTGCGGTCCGCGTTCCGGCCCGAAGCCGCGGCGATCGAGCCGGCGACCGAGTACGTGCTGCATGTCGGGCCCACCTCGGTCGCGGCCGTCGTCGACGGGCCGGCCCTCGAGGTCGCGCCCATCGGACCCGATGCCGTGCCGCAGCCCAGGCCGTCGGAGCCGGCGGATGCCGCAGGGGCGAGCGTCGAGTTCGCGCTCGAGCCGTCGCAACTCCGCGACCTCATCGCGGGGCGAGCGGATGCCGCGACCGTCCCGGTGCTCGCGGGCGACGCCGACGGGGTGGCGCGCTTCGCGCGCACCTTCCACATCGAGGCCGCCGATCCGCCGGACGACGCGGCCGGCGGGCTCGCGGCATCCGCCGCCTGACGGCGTCGGTGCCCGTTGTCGGCCCGCGACTGCGGCATCGGGGCGCCCCTCCGTGCCACCGATCCTCCCAGCACCCCCGGCGGCCCGGGAGGGGTTGACCGCCGCCGCTCGGTGCGCCCACCGCGGCATCCGATGCCTGTCGCGTTCGTGCGTCGGACGCAACCCCGTGACGAGGGGCGGGAAGGCGGGGTAGAACGAGGTGATGACCTCCCCGCTGATCCTCGGTCCGATGCTCCGCCACGTCGACGAGACGTCGGCGACGATCTGGGTCGAGACCGAGGATGCCGCGTCCGTGCGTGTCCGGGCCGACGGCCGCAGCTGGCAGGAGCGCACGTTCGCCGTGCACGACCACCACTACGCGCTCGTCGAGCTCGACGGGCTCGAGCCGGGGTCGGTGCTGCCCTACGAGGTGGACGTCGACGGTGAGCAGGCCTGGCCCGAGCCGGACTCGGAGCTCCCGGCATCCGTCGTCGCGACCTGGGAGCAGGGCAGGCGACTGCGCCTCGCGTACGGGTCGTGCCGCACGAGCGTGCCGCATGACCTCGAGGGCAACCTCACGCACGGCGTCGACGCGATGCGCGCGTTCGCGCTCGCGCTCGCCGCGGGCTACGCCGAACGCCCCGACCTCATGATGTTCCTCGGCGACCAGGTCTACGCCGACATCACCTCGGACGAGATGCAGGAGTTCATCCGGAACAAGCGCGACATCGACGAGGAGCCCGGCGAGGAGCTGAAGGACTACGAGGAGTACGCCCACCTGTACCGGCTCGCATGGTCGGACCCGGCCAACCGCTGGCTGCTCTCGACTGTGCCGACCGCGATGATCTTCGACGACCACGACGTGCGCGACGACTGGAACGCCTCGCACGACTGGAAGCAGAAGATGGAGGCCACCTCCTGGTGGCACGGCCGCATCGTCGCCGGACTCGGCTCGTACTGGGTGTACCAGCACCTGGGCAACCTCACTCCGCAGGAGCGGGCCGACGACGAGCTCTGGCAGCGCATCGCCGGGCACGACGGCGACCACGAGCTCGACCTCACCGACGAGGTCGACGCGTTCGCCGACCGCAGCGACCGGGAGCCGACGAGCGTGCGATGGAGCTACACGCGCGACTTCGACGACATCCGCCTCGTCGTCGTCGACTCCCGTGCCGCACGCCAACTCGACCCGGACGACCGGGCCCTACTCGATCCGGACGAGCTCGACTGGTTCGACGCGCAGCTGCGAGGGGACTTCCGGCACGTGCTCATCGCGACCTCCCTCCCGTTCCTCCTCCCGATGGGGCTGCACAACGTCGAGGCGTGGGACGAGGCGATCTCGCAGGGTGCCTGGGGCCGGCGGGCGGCCCGCGTGGGCGAGGTGCTCCGCCAGGCCGTCGACCTCGAGCACTGGGCGGCCTGGGAGGACACGTTCCAGAAGGTCGCGCGGATGGTTCGGGAGCTCGCCGCCGGCGAGCGCGGCGCGGCACCGCAGAACGTGCTGTTCCTCGCGGGCGACGTGCACTACTCCTACCTCGCCCAGGTCGACCGCGACGACGTTCCGGGGTCGCGGATCCTCCAGGCGGTGTGCTCGCCCATCCGGAACCCGCTGCCGCGCGTCATGCGCTGGTTCTCGGTGGTGATGTCGTACGGCGCGGCGACGCCGATCGGCCGGCTCGCCGCGCGTTCGGCCAAGGTCCCCGATGCGCCGTTCCGCTGGCGCACCGTGAAGGGGCCGTGGTTCGCGAACAACCTCGCGATGCTCATCGATCGCCCCGACGAGCTGAGGCTGACGTGGCACACGGGCGTCGTCGACGACGGCGACCAGCGGCATCCGCACCTCGAGCAGGTCGCCGACGTGCGGGTGCCGGCGGATCCACGCGCGCGGGTGACCTCGGGCTGACGCGCCGAGCGTTCGCCGGTCCCGGCAGGCTCAGGCCGCCGTGTGCTCCGCTCGGCCCCCGAAGGCGGCGCGCACCTCGTCGTGTGGCAGGGCGACGTTCGCGTGCCCGTCGCGGCCGACCATGTCGCGGGCCGCGACGAGGACGTTCGCGACGGCCTCCTCGGTCGCCTGCACGACCGCCTCGAAGTAGGGGTCGATCCGGCCCCACGGCACGAAGCGCGCGGTCTCGTAGGGATCCTCGCCCGGCTCGGCGGTCGGGATGCTCGACGTGAAGGCGCCCGCGTTGGCGGTCGAGCACGCCAGGAAGATGTCGCCGGAGAAGTGGCTCCCGCTCGTCCCGGTGCGCGCGAGCCCGAGCGGCACCCGGCGGGCGAGGGCCTCGCACTGGCCCGGCAGGAGCGGGGCGTCGGTGATCACGATGCCGATCACGCTGCCCGATCCGGCGCGCACGCGCGCCCGCCGGCCGTCGCGGACGAACCACTCGATGTCCTCGTACGGGTTCGGAGCAGCCGACTCCCGGCCGAGGGGGACGCCGGCGAGCCGCAGCTCGTCGCGGGTGCCGAAGTTGGCCTGCAGGAACACGCCGACGGTGTGGGTCTCTGCGCCGAACCGCACGACGCGCGACGCCGTGCCGGACCCGCCCTTGAAGCCGTAGCAGTTCATGCCCGTGCCGCCGCCGACATTGCCCTCGGCGACCGGGCCGCCCGCGGCCGACTCGATGGCGAGGATCGCGTGCTCGGGTCGCACGTGGCCGGCGTTGATCTGGTTCAGGTAGCCGTCCCAGGTCTCGCCGACGACGGGGAGCATCCACTCGGCCGACAGTTCGGGGTGGACCTCGTTCGCCCAGCGGTCGATGCCCGTGTGCACCGCACCGACCGCGTGGCTGTTGGTGATGCCGATCGGAAGCGTGAGCGAGCCCGACTCCTCGATCCAGCTGCGCCCGGTGAGCTCGCCGTTGCCGTTGAGCGAGTGGACGCCGGCCGCGCAGGGGACGCCCGCTCCCTCGCGGCCGCGGGGCAGGATCGCCGTCACCCCGGTGCGTGCGACGACCTCGTCGCCGGGCGCGCCCTCGATGATCGTCGCGTACCCGACCTCGACGCCGGGGACGTCGGTGATCGCGTTCCATCGGCCGGGAGTGCCGTCGAATGGCACGCCGAGGTCGCGGGCGCGGGTGGGGGGCTGCGGCGTGGTGGTCATCGTCGACTCCAGTACTCGAACAATCGTTCAGATGTTACGACTTCCGACGATAACAGTCTTGACAGGAGCCGTCGACAGAAAGTTGAATGCATGTTCAAGTTCCTTCCCCCGACCAGCGCCCAGCGCGTGAGGAGACCTTGCAATGACGCAACAGATCCCGGAGACGATCGAATCCGGCACCCCGCCGGCCCGGCAGGCCGCCGGAGCCGGCAGGCTCGCCGGTGGCCGGCTCCGCGTGTGGGACATCGTGTTCTTCGTCGTGTCCGCGGCCGCCCCGCTGACGGTGGTCGCGAGTGCCGCGCCCACCACCATGCGGCTCGGCGGCGTCGGCGCTGCGGGCGCCATCCTCGTCTGCGGCGCCATCCTGGTCTTCTTCGCGGTCGGCTTCACCGCGATGTCGCGGCACGTCCGCAACACCGGAGCCTTCTACGCGTACGCCTCGCGGGGGCTCGGCAAGCCCGTCGGCATCGGGACGGCCCTGGTCACGGTGTTCGCCTACATCGTCCTCTCGGTCAGCTTCTACGGATTCCTCGGGTTCTTCGCCCAGCTGACCTTCGCCAACCTGGTCGGCCTCGACCTGCCGTGGCCGATCTGGTCGCTCATCGCCGTCGCGTGCGTCGCCTTCCTCGGCTACCGCAAGGTGGACGTCGGTGCGAAGGTGCTCGCCGTGCTCCTCACGGCGGAGGTGGGCATCCTGCTCGTGCTGTCGATCGCGGTGCTCGTGAACGGCGGCCCCGAGCCGTGGAGCGCGGCGCCGTTCGCACCCGAGGCCGTCTTCCTCGCTCCGGGCGTTGCGGCCCTGTTCGTCACGGGCTTCGGCGCGTACATCGGCTTCGAGGGCACCGCGATCTACTCGGAGGAGGCGAAGGACCCGTCGCGCACGGTCCCCATCGCGACCTACATCGCCATCGGGTTCCTCGCGGTGTTCTACGCGTTCACGTTCTGGATGATCACGGTCGCCTTCGGAATCGACGGCGTCGTCGACCTCGTGGCGAGCGACGACTTCGAGTCGACGATCTTCATCGCGGGCGAGCAGTACCTCGGCTCGTGGGCCGGCGCCGCACTCCAGGTGCTCATCGTGACGAGCTTCTTCGCCTGCCTGCTCGCCTTCCACAACGCCTCGAGCCGCTACGTCTACTCGCTGGCCCGCGAGGGCCTGCTGCCGAAGCGGCTCGCCCGTACCCACGCGACGAGCCGGTCGCCGCACGTCGCCAGCACGACGATCGCCCTCATCGCCGTGGTCGCGATCCTCGTGGCGGCGGCGACGAACGCCGACCCGATCCTGCAGCTCGGCATCTGGTCGTACGGCGCGGGCGTGTCCGGCCTCGTCTTCGCCCAGGCCGTCGCGGCCGTCTCGGTCATCGGGTTCTTCGCCCGCGACCGGCGCGGCTACGGCCGGTTCCGCGTGGTGGTCGCTCCCGTGATCGGCGCGCTCGGACTGATCGGCGGGTTCCTGCTCATCGTGCTGAACTTCCAGTACGTGACGGGCCTCGAGCCGGGCGCGAACGCCCTGCTGATCATGCCCACCCCGGTGCTGTTCGTGGCCGGTATCGTGTGGGGACTGGTGCTGCGCCGCCGCAACCCGGCGCAGTACGCCGAACTGGCGGAGTCCAGGACGGACTGATCCCGAGGAACCGCACACGTGAACCAGAGCACCAGGCAGGCGCAGCGCCGCGACGCACTCGTCGCGGCGCTGCGCCGCGTCGCGGGCGAACGCGGCATCCTGCAGGCCAACGTGCGCACCGTCGCCGCCGAGGCGGACGTCAGCGCGGGCAGCGTGCTCTACTACTTCCCGACCTTCGACGACCTCGTCGCCGCGGCGGTCGAGGGCGTGCTCGAGGAGTTCTACGAGCGTCGTCGCCGGATCGCCGAGGAGGTCGCCGACCCGCGCGAGCGACTCCGGGCGATGATCGATGCGGGCATCCCCGACGAGATCAGCAGCGACCTCCGGATCGTCTACGAGAGCATCGCGCTGCTCCCCGAGCGGCCGCAGCTTCGGCCGCTGCACCGGTCGATCGTCGAGCGCCAGGTGATGCTCTACCGCACGACGCTCGAGATCGGCGCTGGGGTCGGCGTGTTCCGGCCGCGCACGCCCGTCGCGGCGATCGCGAGGAACCTCGTCGCGCTCGAGGACTCGTACGACATGTACCCGCTGATCGGGCTCGGCCTCGACCGCGACGAGTGCCGGCGAGCGGTGCTCGACTACGCGGCGCTGGCGCTCGACTGCGAGCTCTGACCCGGCGAGGTCGGCGGATTGCGCGCAGCCGGGCGCACTGAGCGGCGCACCCGGCTGCGGTTGACGCGACGCGGGCGCCTCAGCGCGCGATGAACAGCTTCCGCAGCGTCTCCGTGACGGTCCAGACCGTCGACATGCCCGCGTCGAGGCGCACGATCGACCCGGGTCGGAGCTCGATCGCCGGCAGCGCCGGCTCGACGAACTCCACCGTCGCGCGGCCGGCGATCACGAGGAACACCTCGTCGACCTCGACGTCGCGCATCCCGCCCGGCGTCATCTCCCACACGCCGAGCTCGCCCGCCCGCCCGCCGTCGGCGGGCTCGTCGAGCGGGGCGTAGCCGGTCTCGGGCGTGCCGGCGACGACCTGGTCGGCCGGGACGGGCTCGTGTGCGAGCGCCAAGCCCGCGGCATCCGTCATCGCACCCGCGGCGAGGCGCGCGAACGCGGGCTCGGACGCGCTCACGAGTCGAACCCGAGGCCGAGGGCGTCGAGGGTCTTCAGCAGCATGTTGCGTCGTCCTCCGTCGTGGTCGGCGCGGTCGAGGGACCAGCGCGTGGCGTTGATGCCGAGGGATGCCGCGGGCTCCGGCGGGAACGGCAGCGGCCGCGTCTGCACCATCTTCAGTCGGGTGCGCTCGGTGTCCCGACCCGCGAGCAGGTCGAGCATGGTCTCGGCCATGAAGCGCGTCGAGGCGACGCCGAGTCCGGTGAACCCGGACGCGTAGGCGACGCGGCCGTCGCGCGCGAGCCCGGTGAACGCGGTGAACTGCGTCGACGTGTCGATCGCGCCGGCCCACTTGTGCGTGAAGCGCAGGCCCTCGAGCTGCGGGTAGGTCGTGAAGAAGTGGCTCGCGAGCTTCTCGAAGCTCTCGGGCCGGTCCTCGTAGGCGTCGCGGACGCGCCCGCCGAAGTGGTAGATCGCGTCGTAGCCGCCGTACAGGATCCGGCCGTCGCGGGTCGGCCGCGAGTAGTGGAATTGGTTGGCCATGTCGCCGATGCCCTGGCGGTTCGCCCAGCCGATCGAGGCGCGCTGCTCGTCGGAGAGCGGCTCGGTCATGAGCACGTAGTCGTAGACCGGCACGGTCATCAGGCGGTTGCGCTTGAGCAGCGACGGGAACACGTTCGTCGCGAGCACCGCGCGCGTCGCGTCGACGCGGCCGTGCTCGGTGACGAGCTGCACCGCGCCGGTCGAGCCCGCGGTGTCGAGGCGGGTCACGGGCGAGCCCTCGAAGATCTCGACGCCGGCCTCCTCGGCGACGCGCGCGAGCTCCGCGGCGAGCTTGGCCGGGTGCAGGATGGCGCTCGTGCGCGTGTTCCAGATCGCGCCGAGGTACGTGGGGGAGTCGACCTCCTCGCGGACCTGGTGCTCGTCGAGCAGCTTCACCGTGTCGTCGCCGCGGGACGCGGCATCCGCTGCCGCCTCGTGCAGCCACTCGACCTGGTGCGGCTCGATCGCGACGTCGAGGGCGCCGTTGCGCTCGAACTCGAAGTCCATGCCGAACTCGGCCTCGGACGCCTCGATCGCGTCGAGGTTGGCCAGGCCGAGCCGGTCGAGCTCGTCGATCTCGTCGGGCCAGCGGTTCACGCCGTTCTCGCGGCCGTGCGTGAGGCTCGCCTCGCAGAAGCCGCCGTTGCGGCCGGATGCCGCCCAGCCGATGCGCCTCGCCTCGAGGAGCACGACGTGCAGGTCGGGGTTCGCGCGCTTGGCGAGCACCGCCGTCCAGAGGCCCGTGTAGCCGCCGCCGACGACGGCGAGGTCGGCGACGATGGTGCCCGCGAGGCGCGGCCGTGCGCGCGTCGCGTCGGCGGGGAGGTCGTCGAGCCAGAACACGCTCGCCCTGGTGTCGGCGAGGCTGCGGTCGATGACGGATGCCGCGGGGCGGCGGCGTTCGAAGACGGTCGTTCCCATGGGTGGGATCACTCCAAGTCGGTCTGGTGGCATCCATACTGCCCTATATTGCACAGTTGGACAATAGACAGGCCGTCGGGATGACGTGGAGCGATCGGACACCCTGCGCGACGTTCCAGGAGGGCTGTGGATGACGGACCCTCGTGTCGGAGGCGTCGGGCAGTATCGAGCGCATGCCCGCCGTGCCGCCCGCTCCTCCCGTGCCGCCGCCCGCCCCCGACCTGCTGGAGTTCGACGCCGACCTGACCGGCCCCGAGCTCGACCTCGAGCAGTGGATCCCGCACTACCTGCCCCAGTGGTCGAGTCGAGAGCGCACGCGCGCACGGTACGACGTGGTCGACGGCGTGCTGCGGCTGCGGGTCGACGCCGACCAGCCCGCATGGTCCGTCGAGTACGACGGGTCGACCCAGGTGTCGAACCTGCAGACCGCCGTGCGCTCGGGGCCGGTCGGCTCCGGGTCGGGGCAGCATCCGTTCCGCGAGGGGCTCGTGGTCCGCGAGGCCCAGGCGGACCGCCGGCTCTTCACGCCGCACTTCGGCCGCGTCGAGATCGTCGCCGCCATCGACGGCATCGACGAGCACGCGATGGCCGCGCTCTGGATGATCGGAATCGAGGACGAGCCGCAGCGCTCCGCGGAGATCTGCGTCTTCGAGATCTTCGGTCGGGACATCGCCGACGACGGCAGCGCGCTCGTCGGCATGGGCGTGCACCCGTTCAACGACCCCGCCATCACCGACGACTTCGAGCAGGTGCGCCTGAACGCCGACGTGCGCGAGCCGCATCGCTACGCCGTCGACTGGCGCCCGGACGAGGTGGTGTTCTCGATCGACGGGCTCGTGCGCAAGCGCGTCGCGCAGTCGCCGCAGTACCCGATGCAGCTCATGCTCAACGTCTACGCGTTCCCGCCGGAAGCGCCGGCGACGGCCGCGTACCCGGAGTCGTTCGCGGTGCACGCGGTGCGGGGGTACCGCGCGGAGTGAGCCGGGGCCGACGGGCCGTTCACTCCTTCGCGGCGCCCTGCAGCGCGCGCTCGACCTCGATGAGGGTCATGAAGCTGCGGCGCATCTCCCGGGTCGACGCGAAGTTCAGCACGATGTCGGCGTCGTGCACCGGATCGTGGAAGGCGTGCGTCGCGAGCACGCCGATGTGGCCCGTCGGGCGGGGCAGGGCGGCGAGGAAGGGCGAGAACCCGCCGAAGCGGATCTCCATCATCCCCGCGCCGTACCTGATGCCGGGACGGAAGCGGTTCCGCGGCTCGGCGAGGCGCGCGAACGTCGCCGGCGCGAGCAGGCTGCCGTCGTGCAGGCCCCTGCTGAAGGCGGCCAGGTCGTCGAGCGTGCTGACGATGCCGCCGCCCGCCCAGTCGCAGCTGAGGCTCGCGAACCCGCTCGCCTCGACGCGGCCGAGTCGGAGCGGCGCGATCCTCGGTCG
>NZ_SDPL01000729.1 GCF_004135055.1 Agromyces binzhouensis
CCGGCTGCCGCAGCTCCTGCCGCGTCGCGGCGCGCGCGAGCGCGCCGGGGTCGTCGGAGACCAGCCGCTCCCCCGCCGGCGCCTGCTCGGCGAGCGACCGGTACACCTGCTGTCGCTGCTCGGGCGTGAGCTTCGAGAACGCCTCGGCGTGCACCGCCTCGATCGACTCGGGCGGCGCCGTGCGCAGCAGGTAGCGGTACCGCTCGATCGCGAGCTCGTCCTCGCTGAGGCGCCGCGCCTGGGGCACGGGCGGGGCAGGGCGGGCGGAGCGGTCGTCGCCGCCGCCGAAGAGTCGGTCCAGGAATCCCATGGTGTCCTCGCAAGTGGTTCGGGGAGGTTCAGGCTACTGACGCCCGCCAAGAGCGGGCTGGGAGACGCCGACGGATGCCGCGGTGCGTCCACGCGAGCCGCGGCATCCGTCGGCGGGGTCGACCTAGCTGTCGGCGGCCGCGCGCTCGAGCACGAGCTCGCGCACGCGCGCCGCGTCGGCCTTGCCCTGCATGGCCTTCATGACCGCGCCGATGACCGCCCCCGCGGCCTGCACCTTGCCGTCGCGGATCTTGGCGAGCACGTCGGGCTGGGCGGCGAGCGCCTCGTTGATCGCGGCGATGAGCGCGCCGTCGTCGGAGACGACCGCGAGGCCTCGAGCGTCGACGATCTCGCGCGGCGACCCCTCGCCGGCGACGACGCCCTCGAGCACCTGGCGGGCGAGGCGGTCGGTGAGCGTGCCCTCCTCGCCCTCGAGCACCTGGCGGGCGAGGCGGTCGGTGAGCGTGCCCTCCT
>NZ_SDPL01000730.1 GCF_004135055.1 Agromyces binzhouensis
AAGCCCGACCTCGCGCAGGGCGGCGGCACGGACCTCGGCGCGATCCCGGCTGCGCTCGGCGCCGCGCGGACCGCTTCCGGAGCCTGATCGTGAGATCGGGCGCGCGACTCGGCATCGACGTCGGCCGGGCGCGGATCGGCGTCGCGAGGTGCGACCCGTCGGCGATCCTGGCGGTGCCCGTCGAGACGGTCGCACGGAGCGCCGAGGACGACGGCACCGACATCCGCCGCGTGCTGGAGCTCGCGTCCGAGTTCGACGCGATCGAGCTCGTGGTCGGGCACCCGCTGTCCATGTCGGGCCGGCCGACCGCGTCGACCGACGACGCCGTCGGGTTCGCCGAGCGTCTCGCTGCGGCCGGGGCGACGGTGCGCCTGGTCGACGAGCGGATGTCGACGGTGAGCGCGCAGCAGGCGCTGCGCTCGGCCGGCAAGTCGTCGAGGAAGCAGCGTCCGATCATCGACCAAGCTGCAGCCGTTATCATTCTGCAACATGCCATCGATGCCGAACGGGCATCGGGTACCGCCCCAGGACGCACGATCTCCGTCGAGGAAGGCCCCTGACCTCGTGACCCAGCTCCCCCCAGAGCGCCGAAGCGGCTCCGCGCCGGTGCCGCCGTCATCCGACCCGTACGGGCGCGACGAAGCGCTCGGTGGCGCGGGACCGCAGCCCCCCGTCCCGCGGACCCGGCGGGAGTTGCGGGAGATGGAGCAGCGGCAGGCCGCGGAGGCGGCGCAGCGCGCGGCCTCAGCGGATTCGGAGCGTGCGGCGGCAGCGGAGACCGCG
>NZ_SDPL01000731.1 GCF_004135055.1 Agromyces binzhouensis
GAGTCGGCGCAGCGGGCGGATGACGCGGTCGCGGAGTTCCGCGACGCGGTCGCCGACCTCACCGGCGCCGACCCGCGCGGCGTCGTGCACGGCCGCAGCGCCACGCAGCTCGTCTACGACTTCTCGCGCCACCTCTCCCGAGGCTGGGGTCCCGGCGACGAGGTCGTGGTCACCCGCCTCGACCACGACTCGAACGTGCGGCCGTGGGTGCAGGCCGCCGAGCGCGCCGGCGCCACGGTGCGGTGGGTCGCCTTCGACCCGGCGACGGGCGAACTGCCCGTCGAGGCGGTCGCGTCCGCGCTGAACGAGCGCACCCGGCTCGTCGCCGTGACGGCCGCGTCGAACCTCATCGGCACGATGCCCGACCTCACGTCGATCGCCGCCGCGGTGCACGCCGTCGACGCCCTGCTCTTCGTCGACGGCGTCCACCACGCCGCCCACCACCTGCCCGACGTCCGGGCGCTCGGCGCCGACTTCCTCACCTGCTCGCCCTACAAGTTCCTGGGCCCGCACTGCGGACTGCTCGTCGCGGACCCCGCGCTCCTCGAGGCGATCGCGCCCGACAAGCTGCTGCCGGCGACCGACGCAGTGCCCGAGCGATTCGAGTTCGGCACGCTGCCCTACGAGCTCCTCGCGGGGGTGACCGCCGCAGTCGACGTGCTCGCCGACCTCGCAGGGCCCGCCGCCTCGCCGGAGACGCCGGCCGCCGAGGTCGGGGCGGATGCCTCCGGCTCGCGCCGCACCCGCCTCGAGCGGGCCTACGCCGCGCTGCACGAGCACG
>NZ_SDPL01000732.1 GCF_004135055.1 Agromyces binzhouensis
CGCCGCGAGCGGGCCCCGCGACGAGGCCGCCGACCGCCGCCGCGAGGGCGGGCGCGTCGACGCGTTCGGGATGCGTCGTGACGACCAGGGCGATGAGCCAGACGAACACGAGCGCGAAGGCGACGACCTCGAACACGGTCAGCGACGACCAGCCGAGGCCGTCGTAGACCACCCACGCCGCCACCTCGACGAGGAGTGCTGCGACCGAGGTCGCGACGAGCCTGCGCGGCATGCGCCGCACCAGCCACGGCGTCCCGGCGGCGAGCAGGAAGAACGCCGCGCCGGCGGCGCTGGCGAACACGTTGTGCAGCGTCTCGTCGGCGTCGATGGGCACGAGTCCGACGCCGGCGAGCGCGAAGCCGATGATGCCGACGAGCGCGTGGACGACGGTGCGCGCGCCTCGGCGCGCCCGGTACTCGGGGCGTGCGAGCCCCCGGACGAGTCGACCGGCCATCGCCGCCATCGCCCCACCCGAGAGCACCAGGCCGGCGTTGAACCACACGGCGGCGACGTCGTCGGACGTGCCGAGCTCGCTGAAGTTGCGCACCCACCACTCGCCCGTGTCCGTGAGGCTCATGCTCGCGAGGCATCCGGCCGCCAGGAGCATCGCGACGACGTTGAACGACCGGTACACGGACTGGTGGTGGGCACGTCGATGGACCGCACCGGTCGTGGCCCCGAGCCCGCCCGCGAGCGCGGCGCACGCGGCGAGGTGGCCGCCCGGGAACCCGTCGAAGGCCCCGGCTGAGCTGCCGACCGCGAGCGCCGCGATCGTCGCC
>NZ_SDPL01000733.1 GCF_004135055.1 Agromyces binzhouensis
CGGGACCCGCGCCGACGAGCGCGACGTGGCCGCGGTCGGCGCCGCCCGCGTGGGCGTCGCGCCCCGCGGCATCAGTCGGCCGGTTCTCGAACGTGTTCTCGGTCATGGGGTTCCTCCCGTGAGTCCGCGGCGGCGCAGCATCCCGCGCTCGACCGGGGCGAAGACGAGCAGCTCGATCACGACGCCGATGGCGAGGATCACGAGGATGGTGCCGAGCACGCTCGCCAGGTCGGCGAGGTCGCGGCCCTGTTGCAGCAGCGAGCCGAGGCCGAAGCCCATCGAGCCGCCCATCACGATGATCTCGGCCGCCATGAGCGAACGCCACGAGAACGCCCATCCCTGCTTCAGCCCGGCGAGGAAGCCGGGCAGCGCGGCCGGCAGCACGACGGATGCCGCGAGCTCGAGCCGCGACGCGCCGAGCACCGTTCCGACCCGCCGGAGCTGCGGCGGAACCTGGGCGACGCCGGCGACGAGCCCGTTCACGATCGACGGAATCGCGCCCATCAGCACGACGAAGTACACCGTGGCGTCCGAAAGCCCGAACCAGAGGATCGCGGCGGGCACCCAGGCCACCGACGGCAGCACCTGCAGGCCCGAGATCAGCGGGCCGAGGGCACGGCGGAGCGGCGCCCATTCGGCGAGCAGCAGCCCGAGCGGCGTGCCGACGGCGACCGCGATGAGGAAGCCGAGGACGCCGCGCTCGAGGCTCGTCGTCACGGCGAGCTGCAGGCGGCCGTCCTCCCACGCCTGGCCGAGCGCTGCGGCGACGTCGAGCGGTC
>NZ_SDPL01000734.1 GCF_004135055.1 Agromyces binzhouensis
GCGCGCGCGGCCCGATCGTCGAGACCCAGCCGCGCGGCCGCGCGACGCTCGGCGTCGAGGGCACGCAGGTAGGCCCGGTTCGGCTCCTCGGACCACGGCACGGGTTCGCCCGCGCTCCACCCGGAGGCCTCGAGCGACTCGCGCGCCAGGTCGACCGCGACGACGGCGTAGGCGAACGCATCGAGCGCGCGCCCTTCCGAATCGGCCCGATCGGCCAGCTCGGCCCACGCGAGCGGCGAGGACGGGTGGTCCACGACGACTCCGGCGACCGACCCGCGAGCGGCCTCGCTCAGCGCCTGCCGCACCTCGGGTTCATCGGCGAGCACCGCCTCGGGCTCGGGTGGGGTCTGTTCCTGAGTCACACTCAACCGTAACGCATGGGGTTCGGGCGACCCGGGAGCGCGGGAGGACGACCGCGGGGCCCGCCGGCCGGCGAGGCGTGCCGTCAGGGGAGCTCGTGCCGCCCCCCGCCCGTCACGACCGGCTGCACCCCGGCGAGCGCCCGGCCGAGCCCGAGGTCGACGAGCACGACGCGTCCGACGACCTCCACCGCGGGCCCCAGCAGCAGCCCCGCCTTCACGGCGCCCATCGTCACCGTCACGTCCGCCGGAAGCACCGTCGGGTCGGGCACGCGCCCGTCGTCGGGCGAGATCCCGCTCGGCAGGTCGACCGCGACGACGAGCGGATGCCGCGTGCCGCTCCCGGCACGCGCGACCCACTCCGGCCCGAGCACCGTGCGCACGCGCGCCACGACCTCGCGAGCCGT
>NZ_SDPL01000735.1 GCF_004135055.1 Agromyces binzhouensis
CGGCGCGGTCATCGCCGCCGCCGGGTCGCTGCCTGCGCCGCGGCGCGAGCTCGACGCCGACGTGTTCCAGCTCGACGGCCGGCCGCTCACGACCGGTGCGCGGGTCCTCGTGAAGCACGGCACCACGACCGTGCAGGCGATCGTCGCCGACATCCGCGGCCGCCTCGACCTCGACACGCTCGAGACGACGCCCGCCGCGGCGCTCGCGACCAACGACATCGGGCTCGTCCGGCTGAAGCTCGCCACCGACCTCGCGGCCCTGCCGTACGCCGCGCACCGCCGCGCGGGCGCGTTCCTCGTCATTCACCCGCAGGACGGCGCGACGCTCGCCGCCGGCATCGTCGTGGAGTCGACGGCGTGACCCGCCGCGGGCTCGGTGCACAGCTCGGCGAACTCGTCGCCGGCGTCGCGGTCGCCGCGGCGATCGTCATCGTGCCCGTGGTGGTCGGATCCGTCGGGCGGGCCGCCGCAGAGGGGCCCGGCGCGGCCGGGGCGACGGATGCCGCGGCCCTCCGCCTCGGCTACTTCGCGAACGTCACGCACCTGCCCGCCCTGGTCGGCCTCGAGACCGGCCTCCTCGCCGACGAGCTGGGCGAGGTCTCGACCGGGCTCGAGCCGCAGGCGTTCGCCGCCGGACCGGCCGCCGTCGAGGCGCTGAGCGCCGGGGCGATCGACGCCGCCTACCTCGGACCCAGCCCGGCGATCAACAGCTTCGTGCAGTCGGGCGGCACCTCGCTGCGGATCGTCGCGGGCGCGGTCGGCGGC
>NZ_SDPL01000736.1 GCF_004135055.1 Agromyces binzhouensis
CGAAGCCGCGGCGGGAGCCGGGCCCGCCTCGACGGCGACGCGGCTCGGGCGTCGACTCGTCCCAGCCGAGCTCGCGGGCGATCGCCTCGAGCGAGGCGGTCATCGTCGCGTACTCCTCCTCGGTGACGCTCGAGCGCACGCGGTCGCGGACGGCCCGCACGCGCTCGGTGAGCGCGTCGAGCACGTCGCGCCCGGTGTCGGTCAGCGTCCAGTCGCCCGGCTCGCCGACGATCCAGCCGCGCTCGACGAGGTCGTCGAGCTTGTGCGGCCGGGCGGCGAGACGTTCGGCGAGGCGCTCGTCGCGGACCTCGCCGGCGACGAGGTTGAGCCGGCGCCAGTCGCGCAGGCTCACGCCCTCGTCGGCGAGGGCGGCATCGACCTCGGCGGCGATGCGCCGCTCGACGACCTTCAGCCAGAAGCCGAGGGGGCGGACGCCGCCGGCCGGCGGCTCGTGCGCGTCGTGCGCGCCGTCCGCCTCGCCGGGCCGGTCGTGGTGGTCGTGGTCTTCGTATCGGTCGTGGGTGTCCATGGGAATCCTCTCGTGGCGACGGTGATGCGTTCACCGGCGGTGCATGTCGCATGACATGAATATGCACTATGACATGCAGTTACTTCGCATGTCAAGTGACATGTAATCTGGACGCATGAGCGAACAGGACGGCGCGAACGGTCGGGGCGACGCGGTCGACCGCATCGAGCAGGCGCTCGCGTCGCTCCGGCGCGGCGGCCGACCGTCGTGGGGCGGCGGTCCGCACGGGCACGGCG
>NZ_SDPL01000737.1 GCF_004135055.1 Agromyces binzhouensis
TCGCCGCGCTCGGCCACGGCCCGCGCACGGTCGTGATCGCGGGCGCCGGCGCCGGTCCGGAGGCCGAGGAACTGGCGCGTGCTGGTGGCTGGCCGCTCATCGCGGAGGTCACGAGCGGCGCGCGGTTCGGGCCGAACCTCGTGGTCGCGTACCGCGAGCTGCTGCGCGAGCCCGGCTTCGGCGACGAAGTCGAGCGGGCGATCGTGTTCGGGCACCCGACGCTCTCGCGGGAGGTACTCGCGCTGGTCCGGCGCGACGGCGTCGAGACGATCGCGGTCGCGCCGTGGGGCATCGAGTGGTTCGACCCGGGGCACGCGGTCGGCCGGTTCGAGCGCGCCGTGTCGGTCGAGCCGCACGAACCGACGGCCGAGGAGCGCGCGTGGACCGGGCGGTGGGTGCGGGCGAGTCGGATCCTGCTCGACCGGCGCGACGAGGCGGGCCTCGACGACGCCGGTTCGGGCGGACTGCGCAGCGGGGTCGACGAGACCGGGCACGTCAGCGACTACGCCGCGCAGCGCGCGTACCTGAAGGACCAGCTCGCGCGCATCCGGCAGCCGGTCGACCGTCGCATGCTCGTCGAGGCGCTCTGGGCGGCGACCTGGCCGCACGACCGGCTCGTGTTCGGCGCCTCCCGCCTCATCCGCGACGCCGACCGCAACGTGCCGGGGCGCCGCATCGCCGCGCATGCGAACCGCGGCCTCGCGGGCATCGACGGCACGGTGGCGACGGCGATCGGCATCGCGATCGCGAGCCAGTCGGCGGC
>NZ_SDPL01000738.1 GCF_004135055.1 Agromyces binzhouensis
CCGACGCCGTGCAGGCCGCCGTCGCGCAGGCGACCGGCCAGGGCGGCGGCACCCCGCCCGGCGCGCCGTCCGTGCCCGAGTTCCCCACGGTCACGGTGACGGTGACCGACGTCGTCCCGCTCGCCGACAGCGATCCGACCGGCTCGGGGCTCGCCGTCGCGATGTTCCCGCTGGTCCTCGGCGGAATGCTCGGCGGCATCGCGATCTCGCTCGCCGTGATCGGCGCGATGCGCCGGGTCGCCGCCGTCACCGCCTACGCGATCGCGGGCGGCCTCGTGCTCGCCGGCATCCTGCAGGGCTGGTTCGGAGCGCTGCAGGGCGACTACTGGCTGAACGCCGCCGCGATCGCGCTCGCGCTGGCCGCGATCGCCGCGCCCATCACCGGCCTCGTCGCCCTCATGGGCCGCGCGGGCATCGGCGTCGGCGCCGTGCTCTTCGTCCTCGTCGCGAACCCGATCTCGGCGGCCGCCGTGCCCGTCCAGTTCCTCGCGGAGCCGTGGGGCGCGATCGGCCAGTGGTTCCCGCCGGGCGCGGCGGCGACCCTGCTCCGCGACCTCAGCTACTTCCCGGACGCACCGACGGCGTTCCCATGGCTCGTGCTCGCGGCCTGGGCGGCCGGCGGCATCCTGCTCTCGCTCATCGGGCACTTCCGCACCGCGGGCGGCGCCGAGCCCGACACCGAGGCGGCGCACGCCGACGAGGAACTCGTCGCGTCCGAGCGGCGGCCCGGCGTCGCCGGCGCCGAGCCGGAGGTCCCCGCCG
>NZ_SDPL01000074.1 GCF_004135055.1 Agromyces binzhouensis
GGGCGCGCCGGTGGCGGGGTCGACGAGCTCGACGGCGACCATGGCGCCGCGGCCGCGGACGTCGCCGATGCGCGGGTCGGCCGTGCGGAGCGCGTTGAGGCGGCCGATGAGCACCGAGCCGATCTGCTTCGCGCGCTCGATGAGGCCGTCCTCCTCGTAGGACTCGATGGCCGCGAGGGCGGCCGCGCAGGCGAGCGGGCTTCCGGCGTAGGTGCCGCCGAGGCCTCCGGCCATGGCGGAGTCCATGATCTCGGCGCGTCCGGTGACGGCCGAGAGCGGGAGGCCGCCGGCGATGCCCTTCGCGGTGACGATGATGTCGGGCACGATGCCCTCGTGCTCGCTCGCGAACCAGGCGCCTGTGCGGGCGAAGCCGGTCTGCACCTCGTCGGCGATGAAGACGACGTCGTTCGCGTTCGCCCACTCGACGAGCGCCGGCAGGAAGCCGGCTGCGGGCACGATGAAGCCGCCCTCGCCCTGGATGGGCTCGATGATGATCGCGGCGAGGTTTTCGGCGCCGATCTGCTTCTCGATCTGCGTGATCGCGCGGGCCGCGGCCTCGGCGCCCGAGAGGCCGCCGTCGCGGAAGGGGTAGCTGAGCGGCGCGCGGTAGACCTCGGGCGCGAACGGGCCGAAGCCGTTCTTGTAGGGGATGTTCTTCGCCGTGAGCCCCATGGTGAGGTTCGTGCGGCCGTGGTAGGCGTGGTCGAAGGCGACGACGGCCATCTTCTTCGTGTGGTGGCGCGCGACCTTGATCGCGTTCTCGACGGCCTCGGCGCCCGAGTTGAACAGGGCCGAGCGCTTCTCGTGGTCGCCGGGCGTGAGCTCGTTGAGCTTCTCGGCGACGGCGACGTAGCCGTCGTACGGGGCGACCGTGAAGCACGTGTGCGTGAAGGCGTCGAGCTGCGCCTTGACCGCGTCGACGACGCGCGGGTTCGAGTTGCCGACGCCGGTCACGGCGATGCCCGAGCCGAGGTCGATGATCGAGTTGCCGTCGGCGTCGACGATGACGCCGCCGCCGGCCGCGACGACCGAGACGGGGATCGTGTGCCCGACGCCCTTCGCGACGGCCTGCGCCTTGCGGGCGATGAGCTCCTGCGAGCGCGGGCCCGGGATGCTGGTGACGAGGCGGCGCTCCTGCGGGAGGGCGGGGCCGCCGACGGTGGTGGCCGTGGGTTCGACGATGGTCATGGGGTGCTCCGATGCGGTGACGACGGTGGCGATGTCGGGCAATGGTAGACAGCCCGAAACGGATGCCACCCCCTCCCTGACGTACATCGGAAGGGGGTGGACCAGCCACGTCGTACAAACGACGCGCGATCGGAGGCGTCAGCGGTGCGTCAACTCCGCGACCTGCTGGGCGGCGACCGACCGAGTGTCCGTCGCATCCGTCGCCTCGACCGCGACCGCAGCCGTCCCCAGCGCATCCGTCGCGGCATCGACGACCCGGCCGCGGCGAGCGGCGCGACCGATCGACCGGAGCGACACGAGCCATTGCAGTCCGTAGCCGATCGCGAAGACGAGGAGCGTGAAGATGAGTGCCATCGCCGCACCCTGGTCCGGTGCATAGAGCTGCGCCGAGCGGGGATTGATCATCGCGTACATGTAGACGGAGAGCGGGCGCGACTCGGGTGTCGCGAGGAAGGCCGGGAGCGTGAACTCGTTGGTGCCGAGGATGAACATCTGGATCCACACCGCGAACACCGTGGGCGCGAGCAGGGGCGCGACGATCCTGCGGAATCCCTCGAGCCGGCTCGCCCCGCTGATGAGGGCCGCCTCCTCGAGTTCGGTGCGGATCTGGAGGGTCGCGCTGAAGCCGGCGCGATAGGCGATCGACACCCGGTAGGAGTAGGCGATCACGAGTGCCGCGATCGTCCCGGCGAGCGGGATCACCGGGTTGATGACCATGAAGGTCAGGAACATGGCGAAGCCGGCGATGACCGCCGGGATGGCGACGCTCGACGACGCGAAGAGGTCCATGCTCCGCGTCCATCCCGTCGCCCGGCTCCTCGCGATCCCGTATGCGAGCACCGTCGCCGCGCCGCACGCGATCGTCGCGCTCCCCCCGGCGATGATCAGCGTCCGACCGAGCGACGCCCAGAACTCGCCGTCGGCGAGCACCTCGCCGAACGCCGTGAAGTGCGTCTGCGTGCGAAGCGCGTCGAACGAGAAGGCGAGGGGATACGGCGTGATCGCCGACCAGAGGAGCGCGAAGAGCGGCAGCACGGCCGTCAGCATCGTGAAGACGAGGATGGCGAGCAGCACGGGGATGCGCCATCCGCCGAGCTTCATCGTCGTCGGCCGGAATCCCTTGCCGGAGATCGACGCTCGGCGCTCGGCATCGCGTGTCGCGCGCAGGTAGATCACGAACGCGATGGTCGTGATCACGAGGAAGACGCACCCCCAGGCGGCCGCGAGGCCGTACTGCGGCAGCTCGCCGGCACCCGCACTGATCAGGGTCCAGAGCTTGAGCGCGAAGATGTCCTTGCCGGACTCCTGCCCGAAGAGCAGGGGCACCTCGAGGCTGCCGAGTCCGAGGATGAACGTGAGCACCATGACCCCGAGCAACCCCGGCCACAGCATGGGGAGCGTGACCCGTCGCAGCGTCTGACCCCAGCTCGCACCCGAGACGCGTGCGGACTCCTCGAGCGAACCGTCCATGCCGGTGAGGATCGGCACGATCATCAGGTAGGGGAAGGTCACGTTGGTGAGCGACTGGATCACCACCATCGTGGAGAACGCGTACGGGTCGATCACGAGGTCGCCGGGCAGCAGGCGCAGGAGCTGGTTGAGCACGCCCGACTCCGGCGAGAGCATCAGGAGGTACGCCTGCGCCTTGACGATCGGCGGCACGATGAACGGCACGATCACGAGCACCGAGATCATGCGCCGGAACGGGGCATCGGTGCGCACCGTCACCCACGCCAACCCGAACGCCATCAGGAGGGAGAGCACGGTCGAGCCCCCGACGAAGGCGGCCGTCGCGCCGAGCACGTCCCAGAAGTCGTCGCGGAGCCCCCAGAGGGTCACGAAGTTCTCGGTGGACCATCGTGCCGTCGAGACGCCGAACGGGAGGAACGGACCACGGAACGCCGTGATCACCTGCACCGCAAGCGGGATCGCGAGCAGCAGGAAGATCACCGAGCCTGCGATGACGGTCGCGACGGTCATCCCGGTCGGCCGGGTTCGTCCGGCCCTCGTGGTCCGTTCCACCCTGGACATGGTTATCCGTTCAGTGCCGCGTCGGCGGCGTTCGTGAGGGCGATCCACTCGTCGCGGGTCGCTTCGGTCTCGGTCTCGGCACCGTCGCCGATGCTCTGCAGCAGGGCATCGGCGTTCTTCTCCATCAGGCCGGTCGCCTGATCGAAGAGCGAGGACGGCAGCCCCGGGTAGGGGACCTGGGTCGTCGAGAACTGCTCGTCCGTCATGCGGAGCTCGAGCCAGTCGGGGTCGTAGGCGTTCCACAGCGCCCACAGCATCGCGCCGGGCTTGTTGTCGGCGTCGATGTTCACGCCGGAGAACTGTGCGAACACGCCGGAGTGCTCGAACGGCTGGGCTGCGAGGCTCGGGTTCGGGTTGAACAGGGTCTGGTTGAGCGCGATGGGAACGTCGCCGCTCGAGAGCGGGGAGTTCTGGTCCTCCAGTACCTGCAGCGCTCCGGACGTCTTCAGCTCGCCGATCAGGTCGACCATCGCGTCCTCGCCCTCGGCCATGCCGTATCCGGAGAAGACGATCGGGTTGTAGTTGGCGATGGAGACCTTGCCCTCGTACTCGGGTGCGAGGAGATCGTCGAGCGATGCGGGCGCCTCGATCTCGTCGGTGTTGACCTGCATGAGCGAGCCGTTCATGCTGTCAGGCAGCATGCCGGGGCTGCCGAGCTCGAGGAACTCCTCCGGGATGCCGAACTGCGTCCAGTCGACCTCGTCCCAGTAGCCCTCGTCGGTCATGGCCGCCGCCGAGAGCAGCGAGCCGGACAGCACGTCGGTGTTGCGCGCGCCGGTCGCCTGCGCCGAGATGACGGCGGACGGCAGGTTGTAGGTCAGCCCGCGCGTCTCGATCTCGATGTCGGGGTAGCGCGAATTGAACTCGGCGATCACCTCGGGTGCGAGCTCGTACCAGTCCCAGACCACGAGCCGACCGCCGTCGGTCTCCTTCGCCTGCTCGTAGAGCGCGTCCATCTGGCGGTCGATCTCCGGCCAGAAGTCCTCGTAGAAGTTCTCGCACCTGGTGAAGGCGCCGATCTGGACGGCGTCGCACGCCGCGCCGGTCGCGGCGTCGCCGACCGGCTCGAGTGCGTCGGGCGCGTCGGCCTGGGTGGTGGCGCATGAACTGAGCAGCAGCGTTCCTGCTGCGGCGAGGGCGATGGTTCCGCCCCTGACGGTGCGTGGATGCATGATCCGGGTGTCCTCTCTGACGGTGGATCTCTTGGTGGGTGGGGTGGAACTATGCCGCGAGCACGCGGCAGGCCTGCGGGGCGAGCTCCAGGAACACGGTGCTTCCCTCGGTGGGCGAGTTCAGCGGCGCACCTCGTGCGATGACCCGGCCGACCGTGGTCGCGCCGTCCAGGATCTCCGCTTCGTACTCGACGATCTCGCCGAGGAACTCGACGCGTGCGACTCGTGCGGGGAGCAGGTTCGGCCGGTCGACCGGTGCCTCGTGCCAGCGCACGCTCTCGGGCCGGAAGGTGACCGTGACGTCCGCCCCGGTTCCGCTCTCGACCGGGCACGGGGTGACCAGCCGCGTGCCGAACGCCTCGACGAGGGCGTCGCCGTTGGCGTCGCGGTCGCGCACGACGGCCGGGATGAGGTTCACGCGTCCGACGAAGTCGGCGACGAACCGGTCGGCGGGTGCGAAGTACAGGTCGCGCGGCGCGGCTTCCTGGACGATGCGTCCACCGTTCATGACCGCGACGCGGTCGGACATCGACAGCGCTTCCGACTGGTCGTGCGTGACGTACAGGGCGGTGATGCCGAGTCGCTGCTGCAGGCTCCGGAGCTCGTTGCGCATGGTGTCGCGGAGCTTGGCGTCGAGGTTGCTGAGGGGTTCGTCGAGCAGGAGCAGCTTCGGCCGGTGCGCGAGGGCCCGCGCGAGCGCGAGTCGCTGCTGCTGGCCGCCGGAGAGCGCCGTGGCGGGGCGATGCGCGTAGGCGTCGAGCTGGACGAGTTCGAGCGCCTCCATGGCGCGCGTGCGCGCCTCCTTCTTCGGCAGCCTGCCGGCGGCGACCTGCAGGGGGAACACGGCGTTGGCGAACACGCTCATGTGGGGCCAGATCGCGTAGTTCTGGAACACCATGCCGACGTCGCGCTTGTCGGGAGAGACGTGCCGGGTCCCCGTCGAGAGCACCTTGCCGTCGAGCGAGATGACGCCGCCGTCGCTCGTCTCGAGCCCGGCGACGCATCTGAGCGTCGTCGTCTTGCCGCACCCCGAGGGCCCGAGCAACGAGGTGAAGGTGCCGGGTTCGATCGTGAAGCTCACGCCCTTGACGACCGGGACCTCGGCGCCGTCGAGCTGGTAGTGCTTCTCGAGCGCATCGACCACGAGGCGTCCGCCTCCGTCTGCTGCGGTCATGTGGTGCGTCGTCACTGACGGCCTCCTTCGCGAGTTTCTGTATTCTGGATCCAGTTTGGAGGTACGGGTGCCCGTCCGGGCGCCGTGGCGCGCATCAGCCGTCGCCGCCCGAGGTGGACAGCGCGCCGTCACCGGGGACTGCGGCACGTTCGCCGGAGACGTCGCCGCGGCGGCTCGGGTCGGATTCGCCCCAGCCGACGGTGACCTTCGGCTTGGCGAAGCACAGCACCACGACCGCGCAGAGCGCGAACGCCCCGGCTGCCAGGACGAGCGACTGTGCCATCGCGGTCGAGAATCCGGCGGCGAACGCGTCCGGCAGCGCGCCGACGCCCGGGTGAGCGCCCTCGGCATCGAAGCCCGGGAGCTGGGTGGCGATGCTGACGCTCATGAGCGCGGCGATCGCCGCCGATCCGAGCACCGACCCGACCTGCCGGGTCAGGGTGTACACGCCCGATCCGGCACCGGCGCTCGACCGCGGCAGGTTGCGTGTGGCGGTCGATGCGAGCGGGGCGAAGACGCCGGAGATGCCCAGGCCGAGCAGCGCGGACGGGAGCAGCAGGAGCCAGAACGGGACGTCGGGACCGATCACGACGACGTAGCATCCGAGCGCGAGTGCCGCGACCGTCAGCCCCGCGAACGCGACCCACTTCGGGTCGACCCGGTCGCTCAGGCGGCCGACGAGTGGGGCGAGCACGCCCGAGACGACCGCCATCGGGACGAGCATCAGCGCAGCCTGCGTCGGCGTGAGCCCGCGCGCGACCTGGAAGTAGAACGCGAGCGGCAACGGCATCGCCGTCATCGCGAGCCCGACGAGCGAGATCGCGACGTTCGAGAGCGCGAAGTTCCGGTCGCGGAACAGGCTGAGCGGCAGCAGCGGCTCGGCGCGGTTGACCGCCTGCCAGACGATGAAGGCCGCGAGCACGACCACACCTGCGGCGATGACCGCCCACACCGTGATCGGACCGACGATCGTGCCCCAGTCGTAGGTCTCACCCTCCTGGATTCCGAACACGATGAGGAACAGTCCGACCGCGCTGAGGACGACGCCGAGCCAGTCGAAGCGGTGCGTCTGCGTCGCGAGGCTCGGCACGAGCCGCCAGGCCGCGATGAAGGCGATGATCCCGACCGGGACGTTCACGAAGAACACCCATTCCCACCCGAGCGTGTCGACGAGGACGCCGCCCAGGATCGGGCCGAGCAGGGTCGCGACGCCGGCGACCGAGCCCCACAGGCCCATCGCCGCGCCGCGCTGGTTCGGCGGGAAGACCCGCGTGATCACGGCCATGGTCTGCGGCGTCATCATCGCGGCGCCGAGCCCCTGCGCGGCGCGCGCCGCGATGAGCATCGTGATGTCGCCCGAGAGCCCGCACCAGAGCGAGGCGAGCGTGAACACCACGAGCCCGACGAGGTAGACGCGCTTGGGCCCGAATCGGTCGCCGAGTCGACCCGTGATGAGCAGGGGAACCGCGTAGGCGAGCAGGTAGGCGCTCGTCACCCAGATCACCGCGGTGAGGTCGGCCTCGAGGTCGGCCATGATCGCCGGGTTCGCGATCGAGACGATCGTCGTGTCCACGAGGATCATGAAGAACCCGATGACGAGCGCCCACAGCGCCGGCCAGGGCCTGGTGATCTGATTCATGAGGTCGGCTTCCGGGTGAGGGATGTCTCGGCTCAGCTCGCCGCGGACGACTCGGCGCCGGGCAGGCCGACGACCGGATCTCCGAGCAGCGGCGTCGAGACCGCGTAGATGCCGTGGTTCGAGAACAGCCAGATGAGGTTGCGATCCCACTCGACGAAGATGCCGTGCACGGGGGCCGCGAGGTCGTCGTCGTCCTTGAGCCCCATCGGCGGCACGAAGTACGCCCCGACCTTCGGGTCCTCCGGGTCGCGGACGTCGAAGATCTGCAGGCCCGCCGCGTAGAACGCGTAGGGGATCACGCCGCCGTGCGGGGTCCCGGTGTTCGTGAAGTACCCCGACCGCTTCGGGCCGAACGATCCGCGACGCTGCGCCCAGTCGGTGAACTTCGCCTCGGCGGGCGGCATGGGGCGGGGCATGGTGCGCACGACGCGCGGGTTCGTCGGGTCGCTCACGTCGACCTGGTAGATCTCCTTGGCGGGCTCGTAGCAGTCGGTGTTCATGGGGTAGCCGGAGACGTAGACGTAGCCGGTCTCCTCGACCTGGGTCGTGTCGACGTTGTCGCCCTCGGTGCCGGCGACGCTGGAGGGGAGCTCGCACCAGCCGACGTGGTGGATGTCCGACGGGTCGGAGACATCCAGCACGAAGAACCCCTGGCCGCCCTGGGCCGCGTAGGCGTAGCGGTAGCCCGACTCCACCGAACGCGGCATGAACACACCCATGCGGGAGCCGAACCAGGAGGTCTTGTTGTTCCAGCGGTCGTTGCCCGCGAGGTACTCGGAGGCGTCCTCCTCGCCGGCGCGCGAGCCCGGCACCCACCAGGTCGAGAGCAGCTCGGGCTTCTCCGGGTCGGTCATGTCGTAGGCCGCGTGGCCCGCGGTCCAGAGCGTCGTCCTGTAGGGCTGGTTGGTGAACGTGTTGTCGGGCGCGGTGGCGACGAAGAGGTACCTGTCGCCGTAGTAGACGGGCAGGTCGAGGACGCCGTTGCCCTCCTGGATCTCGTCGGGGCCGTGGTTCGGGTCGGTCGAGGTCTCGTTGATGAGGATCCAGTCGCGCGGGCTCGGGCCGTTCATCCGGAACGTGCGGAAGCCGCGCAGGCCCTCCCACTCGAGCAGCTGGCCCTCGACGGTGTCGTCGGTCCACTTGTTCGCGACGCGGCCCTTGAGGAAGTAGCGGGGCGTCTCGCTCGCCTGGACCGCGAGGTGCGTGCCGAGCTTCTCGTTCCACTGCACCGTCGTCGCGCCGAACTGCGGGCGGGGGTCGCCCCAGCCCCACTGCTCCTCGTCGACGACCTTCAGGTCGCGGGGGTCGGTGATGTCGTAGAGCTTCCAGTGGTTGCCGCCGCCGTAGTGCAGCATGTAGCGCGTGCCGTCCATGTCGTAGATGCACTGCCACGAGTGGCTCGTGTTCACGACGATCGGGTAGAACGCCTCGGCGGTCGCGTTCAGCGCGTAGGTCTCGGGGTCGCGGTAGTCGAGCTGGCCGGGCCAGTCGACGAAGACGTCACGCGGCACCGAGGGCGTGTGCGCCGGCGGCACGAAGGTGCCGTCGGGCTGCATCCCCCACGTCCCGGGCGCCGGGTCGGCAGGCTCGCCCGCGACTCGCTCGAAGTCCTCCGGGCGGTACTTCTTCGCATCGGGAACGTAGGGGGATCCGGCCATGACGCCTCCAGGGTCGGGAGAAGAATCGGGTTCGACGCCTCCACGCGTCGACCCCTTCAGCGTCATCGGCCGGATCGATGCTGTCCAATATCTATACGGCTCGTTGCCATGACCATATGGGCATATCAGTGGAATGGCGCGGCCTCTGCCGTGGCGTACTCGCGCTCGAGCGCCGCGAGCCGAGCCCCCTCCTCCCGGAGGTGCATGAGGAGGGCGGCGGCCGCGGGTGACGGCGCGCGATCCTTCGGGAGCGTGACCCCGACCGATCGGCGGATCGAGCTCAGCGGCGTCGGCAGGATCTTCACGTCCCGGTCGTCGACGGCGATGAACATGGGCAGCGCCGCGATGACATCCGTCGACACGAGCAGGCTCCGGAGGGTCAGCATCGACGTGCACTCCACCCGGTCCGCCGGCAGCGGGAGCCCCTCGTGGAAGAACACCGCCTCGAGTTCGGCCCGGAGCGCCGTCTGCGCGACCGGGAAGATCCACGGGAAGGCGAGCAGCGCGGCGAGCGAGGTCCCCCGCGTGCCGGTGTGGACCGGATGGCCCGCCCTGGCCACGAGTCGGATCGGCTCGTGGTGCAGGCGCTCCTGTTCGAGACGCACGGGCACCGTCGGCGAGAGGCGGCCGACGGTGAGGTCGAGGTCGCCCGAGAGCAGGAGCTGCTGCAGCATGTCGGGCGTGCCCTCGCGGACGACGACGGTGAGGCGCGGGTGATCCGACTTCAGCGCGGCGATGGCTCGAGGCAGGAGCAGGTTCGAGCCCGCGAGGTGCGTACCGACCGTGACCGTGCCGAGCTGGCCCGTCTGCATGAGGCGGACCTCCTCGTCGGCCGCGCGGAGCTCGGCGAGCACGGACCGCGCGCGCTCGATGAACGGCCCGCCGTACTGCGTGGGAGCGACGCCCCGCGGCATCCGCTCGAACAGCTGCACTCCGAGGAGGTCCTCGACCTCGCGGAGGCCGCGCGTGACGACGGGCTGGGTGATGTGCAACGACTCGGCGGCGCGCACCAGCGTGCCCTCGTCGGCGATGGCGGTGATGAGCACGAGATGCCGGAGCTTGAGCCGGCCGTCCAGGAGTCGATCGGTGACCATGGCCCGGACTATAGCCGTATGGGCATGGCAGTGCATCACAAGAGCATTTGTCGGCATCGCTTCGCATTCCTAGCCTGAACGCATGCCCTCCCCGACGACGCCGGCACCGCTCACGGCCCCTCTCCCGACGCGGAGCTCGACCCCCCGCGAGCTCCGCAACGTGATCGGCGGCGAGTCCGTCGACGGGGTGGGCACCTTCGAGAAGATCGACCCGGTCGACGGCACGCCGATCGCCGTGGTGCACGAGGCCGGACCACGGGAGGTCGACCGCGCGGTCGCCGCCGCGCGGGCGGCGCTCGAGGGCCCGTGGGGTCGCATGCCCGTCGCCGAACGCGCCCGGCTG
>NZ_SDPL01000739.1 GCF_004135055.1 Agromyces binzhouensis
CCGATCTGCGGACCGCCTCGGCGGGGAGGTCGGCGAGCGTCATCCCGTCGCCGTGGCCCGGGGTCGGCCCGGGCGGGTCCATGTGCAGCTGCAGCAGCTCGGCCGGCGCCTGCGGGTGGACGGTGTCCATCGCGGGCCCCAGGGCCCGGAGCGGCGCGAGCAGGGCGTCGGCGCGGTCGGCCGAGTCCTGGATCACGGCCTCGACGAGCACGAACGACTGCCCAGAGAGGAACGGCGGCAGCTCCGGCATCGGCGGGAAGCGCAGCACGCGACCGACCGACGTGACGGTGTCTGGCACCGAACGCGTCCACTCGGCCCACGCCTGCAGCACCTCCTCGGTGCGCTCGATCGGGAAGAACAACGCACCGGCGACCACCTGCTCGATCTCGAAGAGCCCGAACTCGAGCGCCGTCACGACGCCGAAGTCGCCGCCGCCGCCGCGCACGGCCCAGAACAGCTCGGGGTCGTGCTGCGCGTCGACCCGACGGAACTCGCCGTCGGCGGTCACGAGCTCGACGGCGACGACGTGGTTCGCCGCGAGGCCGTGCGCCCGACCGAGGAAGGAGACGCCGCCGCCGAGCGTGTACCCGACGACGCCGACGTCGTGGCTCGATCCGGCGAGCGCGGCGAGCCCATGCGGGGCGGTCGCGGCGACGACGTCGCCCCAGACCACGCCGGGCTCGACGCGTGCGATGCGCTGCGTGGGGCGGACCTCGACGCCGCGCAGCTCGTGCGTGCGGAGCAGGATCGCGTCGGCGAGG
>NZ_SDPL01000740.1 GCF_004135055.1 Agromyces binzhouensis
CGATCGCGCTCGCTCACGAGCACGCCGCCGTCCGGCAGGCGCAGGATCGACCACGGCGCCTCGAGCCCGCTCGCCAGGGTCTCGACGTCGCCCGCCGGCCGCACGGCCGGAGGCGCCGAGACGGCGGGCGTCGTGGTCGGAGCGTCGGACGGGGCGATCACGACCGGACCGGAGCCCGCGTCGGGCGCGCAGCCGGCGAGCAGGGCGCCGGAGCAGGCGAGCATCGTCGTGGTCGCGGCGAGCAGCGCGACCCGGGCCCGGGTCCGCCCCGTGCGTCCGCGCATGTTCGACCTCCCCGGTGCCGTACTCGTCCTCCTCCTGCCCAGTCTGCGGGAGGGCGCGGGAGAATGGGAGCATGCAGCGCGCGATCGACCTGAACGCCGACCTCGGCGAATCGTACGGCGCCTGGACCATGGGCGACGACGAGGCGATGTTCGAGGTCGTCTCGAGCGCGAACGTCGCGTGCGGGTTCCACGCCGGCGACCCGTCGACCATGCTGCGCAGCGCACGCCTCGCCGTCACCCACGGGGTGGTCCTCGGCGCCCACCCGGGGTACCGCGACCGCGCGGGGTTCGGCCGGCGGGCGCTCGACGTCTCCGTCGACGAGCTCGCGGCCGAGGTCGTCTACCAGCTCGGCGCGCTCGACGGCCTCGCCCGGACCGTCGGTGCGACGGTCGCCTACGTGAAGGCCCACGGCGCGCTCTACCACCGACTCGCTGCCGATGCCGCGGCCGCGTCGGCGGTCGCCGACGCGCTCGCC
>NZ_SDPL01000741.1 GCF_004135055.1 Agromyces binzhouensis
CTCGCCGACCTGCCCGGCACGACCGTGCACGCGCGCGCCTCGCGCCGGACGCCGACGCTGCTCGCCACCTTCGCTGGCCACGAGGCATCCGTCGTCTCGGACGCGCTCGCCGCCGACCGCGTGCTCGCGCCGAGCGGGAACTTCTACGCCCTGGAGGCCTCGCGGCACCTGGGCCTCGGCGACGCCGGCGGACTCCGCGTCGGGCTCGCCCCGTACACCGACGACGAGGACGTCGACCGCCTGGTCGCCGCGCTGCGACGCGTCGTCCGCTGACGCGCGAAACGGGGTGTTCCCTCCGCCGGGGCGCACTCGGGCCCTAGTCTGGAGGCATGACCCCCGCCGAGTACGGCGTCGAGCTGCGTCGACTGCACCTCGACGACGAGCTGCTGCAGGTCGTCAACGTGTGGGACGTGGTGAGCGCGACCACCGTCGCCGCCCTCCCCGAGACCCGCGCGCTCGCGACCGCGAGCCACTCGATCGCCGCCCTGTTCGGGTACCCCGACGGCGAGCACATCCCCGCCGACCTGATGCTCGACATGGTCGGGCGCATCGCGCGCGCCGTCGACCTCCCCGTCAGCGCCGACCTCGAGGCGGGGTACGGGAACCCCGGCGAGACCATCCGGCGCGCGATCGGCGAGGGGATCGTCGGTGCGAACCTCGAGGACCGGCTCGAGCCGCTCGCCGACGCGGTGGACGCGGTGCGCGCGGCCGTCGCCGCGGCCGACGCCGAGGGCGTCCCGTTCGCGCTCAACGCGCG
>NZ_SDPL01000742.1 GCF_004135055.1 Agromyces binzhouensis
GTCGCGGCAGGCCGAGCAGTTCCGCCGCCGTGCGGCGGAGCGACATGCGCGCGAGCCAGCTGCCGCCGTCCACCGAGCGCCGGCGCAGCAACGTGATCATCGCCGCGGCGAGGAGGTACCCCGTCGCGTGGTCGAGCGCCTGCGCGGGCAGCGCGCCGGGTGCGTCCGGCGTGCCCTCGATGAGCGCGATGCCCGATGACGCCTGCACGAGGCTGTCGAATCCGCCCCGCTCTCCCGTCGTTCCGCCGAAGCCCCAGGCGGCGAGCTGCCCGACGACCAGGCCCGGATGCCGGGCGGCGAGGGTCGCCGGGTCGAGGCCGAGCCGCTCGAGCGACGAGGGTCGGTAGCCGAGGACGATCGCATCGGCGCCGGCGAGCAGTTCGTCGAACCGCGCGGCATCGCCGGCACTCCGGAGGTCGAGCAGCGCCGACCGCTTCCCGGGGCCGCTGTCGAGGTGCTGCCACCCGAGCTCGGCCGGCGCGGGCGGATCGATCCGCAGCACGTCCGCGCCGAGCAGTGCGAGCGTGCGCGTGGTGACGGGGCCTGCGATCACGCGCGTGAGGTCCAGCACGCGCGCGCCCGCGAGCGGCCGGTCCGCGTCGACCGTGCCCGTACTGGATCCCTCGGACTCGCCGAGCCGGGCGACGTCGATGAGCGGACGCCGCCTGAGCTCGTCGTCCGCGCGCGGGTCCTCGCCCGCGACGGCGACGCACATGCCGCCCTCGCGGGTCACCGCGTCTGCGAGCTCGGCGGCGG
>NZ_SDPL01000743.1 GCF_004135055.1 Agromyces binzhouensis
GAGCCGAGTGCCGGGTTCGAGCTCGACGACGGCCGCGATGCGCTCGCCCAGCAGGTCGTGCGGCTCGCCGACGACGGCGGCGTCGCGGACCCCGGGCAGCGCGACCAGGCGCGCCTCGACGTCCTCGGCGAGCACCGTCGCGCCGGCCGTGATGATCGCCGAGTCACCGCGTCCGAGCACCCGGATTCCGCCGCTCGGCGTGCGCTCGGCGAGGTCGCCGACCGTCGCGAACCCGTCGGCGTCGCGGCGCAACCGCCCGCCGACCACGTCGAGTGCGAGGTACGGCGACCGCGCCCAGAGCTCGAGGCCCGCGTCGGCGGGCCGCACGTCGACCTCGACGCCCTCGAAGGGCTGCATGCCCGCGTTCACCCCGCCGTCGTGCTCGTGGCGGGCCGCGAGGACGAACGACAGCTCGGCGGCGCCGTAGTACTCCACGAGGCGGATGCCGCGCGCCGCCGCCTGCTCGCGGAGGCGGGCAGGCAGTCCCGCGCCCGCGACGATCGCCGTCGTCGGCAGTGCCGCGTCGGTGGAGAGCAGGCGCGCGAGGCGCGTCGGGGTCGCATGCAGCGCGGTGGCCGACGCGAGGTCGTCGGTGACCGTCGCGCCGATCCAGAGCGCGTGCAGCGCCGCGTAGAGGTGCATCGACGCGCCGAGCGGACCGGTCACCGCGATGCGGTCGCTCGCGCCGAGGCCGGCGAGCGCTGCCAGCGGCCCGGCCGACGCGAGCCAGGACTCCAGCGTGCGCGC
>NZ_SDPL01000744.1 GCF_004135055.1 Agromyces binzhouensis
CCGGGCGGACGACGACGGCCGTCGGCCTCGCGTCCGAGCTCGCCGCCGCCGGGCACCTCGTGGCGCTCGTCGACGCCGACCCCTACGGAGGGACGATCGCCCCCGCGCTGGGGCTGCTCGACGAGGCGCCGGGATTCGCATCGGCGTGCCGACTCGCCGGATCCGGCGCGCTCGACCGGGTCGAACTCGAGCGCATCGCGCAGCGCTACTCCTCCCCGAGGGCGTCGTTCGACGTCTTCACCGGGCTGGTCGGGCCGAGCCGATGGCCCGAACTGTCGCAGGAGCGCGTCGCCGAGGCGCTGCGGGTCATGCGGGCGCGCTTCGAGTTCGTGGTGGTCGACGTGGGCTTCAGCCTCGAGCGCGACGAGGAGCTCACGAGCGACCCGTTCGCGCCCCGACGCAACGCCGCCACCTTCGCGGCCCTCGCCGCGGCCGACCGGGTCGTGGCCGTCGGACTCGCCGACCCCGTCGGGCTCTCCCGCCTGCTCCGCGGCCACGCGGAGCTCGTCGAGCACGTCGACCCCGATCGGATCGACGTCGTGGTCAATCGCGTGCGCACGAGCGCCCTGGGGATCGACGCCCACGCGCAGGTCCGGCAGACCCTGCGCCGGTTCGCTGGGCTCGCCGACGCCCTGCTGCTTCCGCACGACGGTCGGGCCGCGGATGCCGCGATCCTCACCGCGCGCACGCTGCGCGACGCGGCACCGCGTTCGGCCCTCCGGGCGGCGCTGCGCTCGTACGTCGAC
>NZ_SDPL01000745.1 GCF_004135055.1 Agromyces binzhouensis
CCGTGCACGCCCGGGCCGGGCGGCGTCGAGGCCGACGCGAGGTAGACGCCCGCGAGCGGGGTGCGCCAGGGGTCCGGCGAGAGCACGGGGCGGCGGACGAGCTGTGCGAGCGACGGGGCGCCCGAGGCGATGTCGCCGCCGATGTAGTTCGCGTTCTCGGCCTGCATCTGCTCTGCCGAACGCGACGACGAGGCGAGCACGAGGTCGCGGAATCCCGGCGCGAAGCGCTCGAGCTGCCGCGTGACCGCTTCGGTCGGGTCGAGCGTCGATCCTGCGGGGACGTGCGTGTACGTCCACAGCACGTGACGCCCGTCGGGTGCTCGCGACCCGTCGAGCGTCGACGGCTGCGACACCAGCACGTACGGTGACGACGGATGCCGCCCGCGCGCCACGTCGCGCTCGCCCGCGGCGATCTCCTCCCGCGTGCCCCCGAGGTGCACCGTTCCGGCCCGCGCCACGGCGGGGTCCGCCCACGGCACGGGCCCGGCGAGCGCGAAGTCGACCTTCGCGGCCGCGTTCCCGTAGCGGAATCCGCGGAGCGCACGACGGTACCGTCGCGGCAGCCGGTCCCCCGCGAGGCGCACGAGCGCGCGCGGGGTGACGTCGAGGAGGACAGCGCGGGCAGGCGGCAGCGCCGCGAGGTCGTCGACCGCGGCATCCGTCACCACCTCGCCGCCGTGCGCGATGAGGTCGTCGACGAGCGCGGAGACGATCGCGCCGCTGCCGCCGACCGGGATGGGCCAG
>NZ_SDPL01000746.1 GCF_004135055.1 Agromyces binzhouensis
CGCGCGGCATCCGCTCGGACGCCGAGCGCACGGGCATGGTCGTCGCCGAGCGCCAGCGGCCGGAGCACCCGCGTCAGGAACGCGAGGACGACCGCGCATGCGGCCGTCCCGACCGCGAGCAGCCAGAGCTGGTCACCGCGGACGTCGGCCACGCTGCCGACCGTCCAGTGCAGCGCGGTCTGGGCCTCGCGCACCTCGGCGCGCGCCAGCAGCCACGCGACCGTCGACCCGCAGAGGTAGGCCATGCCGACGCCCACGAGCACGAACCGCACGCCGTGCAGTCCCTGCCGCCACGCGGCCAGCCAGATCACGACCGCCACCGCGAGACCGCCGCCGAACGCGAGGCCCGCCACGATCGCGCCGCCGGCGCCGAGCCCGAGCAACGCCCAGACCGCGCCGAGGCTCGCGCCCGCGGAGATGCCGAGGATGTCGGGGCTCGCCAGCGGGTTGCGCAGCGTCGACTGGAAGACCGCCCCGGCCAGCGCGAACGCCACGCCCACGACGAGCGCGGCGACGATCCGCGGGAGCCGCAGCTCGAACACGACGAAGCGGTCGATGCGCTCCCCGCCCCCGAGGAGGACCGACAGGACCCGATCCGGCGTCACCCCGGCCGCTCCGAACGAGAGCGCCGCGAGCGCGATCGCCGCGGCGAGGACCGCGCCGACGAGCACGACGGCGACGCGACGGCGTCGGTCGGAGCGACGGACGGCCCCGATCCCGGCGGCATCGATCCCGGCGGCGTC
>NZ_SDPL01000747.1 GCF_004135055.1 Agromyces binzhouensis
CGCCGGCGCGACCGGGGCCGCGTCGGACGCGCTCGTGGTCGCCGTCGCGGTCGATCCGGCGGATGCGCCGCCGTCGCGTCCGGTGGAGGTCGCCTCGTGCTCGTCGCGCGCGTCAGCGCCGACCCCGTGGAGACCCATGCGCTCCACTGTATCCGCGCCTCCCGCGGCATCCGTGCGCCAGACTGGAGCGGTGATCATCCTCGCGGCGACGCCCATCGGCAACCTCGGCGACGCATCGACCCGTCTCCGGCAGGCGCTCGAGGACGCCGACGTCGTCGCGTCGGAGGACACGCGCGTCACGCAGCGCCTCCTCGCCGCGCTGGGCATCGCCAATCGGCCCCGACTCATCGCCCTGCACGAGCACAACGAGCGCGCACGCGCGGCCGACCTCGTCGAACTGGCTCGCGACGGCGACCTGCTCGTGCTGAGCGATGCGGGCATGCCGACCGTGTCCGACCCGGGCTTCCCGCTCGTGCAGGCCGCCGTGGCCGCCGGCGTCGACGTGACCGCGATACCCGGGCCCAGTGCGGTCGTGACGGCGCTCGCGGTCTCCGGCCTGCCGACCGATCGGTTCGCGTTCGAGGGGTTCCTCCCGCGCAAGGCGGGCGACCGCTCACGTCGCCTCGCGGAACTCGCGGGCGACCGTCGCACGCTGGTCTTCTTCGAGGCGCCGTCGCGCCTCGCGGCGAGCCTCGGCGCGCTCGCCGAGGCGTTCGGCGCCGACCGGCCGGCCGCGGTG
>NZ_SDPL01000748.1 GCF_004135055.1 Agromyces binzhouensis
TCTTCTTCGTGAACATCCCGCTGAGCCTCATCGCGGCGTGGATGCTGGTCGCACCCCACGACGAGCTCGTGCCGAAGCCGATGGCCGACGGGGGCGAGGGCACGCTCGACGCGTTCGAGGCCGCGGTCGCGGGCTCCGAGCGCGTGCCCGTCACGGTGCAGGGTCCCGACGACCGACCGGTGGATGCCGCGTGGCTCCGGCTGCCCGACGGCAGTGCCCTCGTCGAGCTCGCGCTCACGAGCGGGATCACCCTGCTCGACCCCCTCCGCCCGTTCGACGCGCACACGATCGGATTCGGGCAGGCGATCGCCGCGGCGCTCGACGGCGGCGCGACGAGGGTGCTCCTCGCGATCGGGGGCAGCTCGTCCACCGACGGCGGCGCCGGCGCGCTCGCGGCGCTCGGCGGACGATTCCTCGACGGCGACGGGTGGCCGGTCCCCGCGGGCAATCGCGGACTCGGCTCGATCGCCCGGGTCGACCTGTCCGGCCTCCGGGAGCGGCCTGCGCGCGGTGCCGCGATCCTCAGCGACGTCACGAACCCGTTGCTCGGTCCGTTCGGCGCGGCCGCGATCTTCGGTCCGCAGAAGGGCGCGGCGCCGGAGGAGGTCGAACCGCTTGAGCGCAACCTCGGCCGGCTCGTCCGCGCGATGCCCGACAGGGCCGCGTTCGCCGACGCAGCGGGCGCCGGCGCCGCGGGCGGGACCGGCTTCGGGCTGCTCGTCTGGGGTGCGCACATG
>NZ_SDPL01000075.1 GCF_004135055.1 Agromyces binzhouensis
CCCGTGCCGCCCGCCCCCTGGGACGGCATCCGGGACGCGACACGCTTCGGACCCGTCGCGCCGCAGCACCGGCGCGGGCAGTTCCTCGGCGCGGCCGAGCACCTCGCGCGGAGCGAGGACTGCCTGCGCCTCAACGTCACCGCCCCCGACGCCGACCACGACGGCGCGCTCCGGCCGGTCATGGTGTTCGTGCACGGCGGGGCCTACAGCGTCGGCTCCGCCGCCGAGTACCCCCGCCAGGGCGAGCGGATGGCGCGCGAGCACGGCGTCGTCTACGTCGGGATTGACTACCGGCTGGGCGCGCTCGGCTGGCTCGACCTGCGCGCCTACTCGCGGCCGGAGCATCCGCTCGAGGTGAACCTGGGCCTCCGCGACCAGGTCGCGGCGCTCGAGTGGGTGCGCCGGAACATCCGCGCCTTCGGCGGCGACCCCGATCGCGTCACGCTCTTCGGCGAGTCGTCGGGCGGCAACTCGGTCACGACCCTGCTCGCCGTGCCCGCCGCCGAGGGGCTCTTCGCGCGGGCGATCGCGCAGAGCTCGCCTGCCAACGCTGTCTACCCGCCCGAGATCGCGCAGCGCTGGGCGGCGGAGTACGTGCGGATCCTCGCCCGCATGGTCGACGACGACGACCTCGACAGCGAGGCGCCGGAGGATGCCGCGGCGATGCTGCGCACGACCGATCCGATGCGGCTGGCCGATGCGACGACCGAGCTCACCGTCAGGACGCCGGACGAGCACCCCGGCACGATCGCGCTCGCACCCGTGATCGACGGCGGGTTCCTGCCGCACCGACCGCTCGACGCGTTCCGCGCCGGGCTCGCGCACCGAGTGCCGCTCATCATCGGCACGAACGACCGCGAGGGGTCGCTGTTCGAGGGGCGCATCGACATCCTGCCGACGACGAAGCCGCGCATCCGCGCCATCTTCGCCAACACCGCCAAGCGGTCGCGCAAGGCGATCAAGGCGCGCTACCCGGGCCTGCCCGAGCGCCGTGCCGCGGCCGACTTCGCGGGCGACTTCACGTTCTGGTTCCCGAGCGTCAAGGTCGCCGAGCGCCACTCGCGGTACGCGCCGACCTGGTGCTACCGGTTCGACGCGGCGCCGCGCGCGGCGCGGTGGCTCGGCCTCGACGCGACCCACGGCCTCGAGCTGTTCGCCCTGTTCGAGAAGTTCGACACCCCGGTCGGCGCCGGGCTGACCGTGCTCGGGGGCCGGCGCATGTTCCGCGCGGTCGGGCGCCGGATGCAGGCGCACTGGACCGGGTTCGCGGCATCCGGCGCACCCGGCGACGACTGGCCCCGCTACGACGAGCGGCACCGCCGCACGCTCGTTTTCGATGCCGTCGACCGCGTCGTCGCCGATCCGCGGCGCAGGAAGCGCCGCGCATGGCAGGAGTTCGTGCCGCACGTGTGAGACGCGTCCGCACGCGCGAGCCCGGACCGCACGCGTGAGCCCGCACCACCGGCCGGCCGCGTAGGCTCGCACGCATGCTCGCCACCGTGATCCACGCCGCCCGGGACATCCGCGTCGAAGAGGTGCCCGACCCCGAACTCTCGACCGGAGGCGACGCCGTCGTGCGCGTCGTCGCCGCCTGCGTGTGCGGGTCCGACCTGTGGCCGTACCGCGGCGTCACGCCCACGCACGCCCCGCACCGCATCGGGCACGAGTTCGTCGGCGTCGTCGAGGCCGTCGGGCCCGAGGTCGCGGTGGTGAAGCCGGGCGACTTCGTGATCGCGCCGTTCTACGTGTGCGACGGCACCTGCGCGAACTGCCGCAACGGCGTGAGCACCTCGTGCCTGTCCGGCAGCTGGTGGGGCGGCGAGGACAAGGTGGGCGGCGTCGCCGACGGCGGCCAGGGCGAGCGCGTGCGCGTGCCGCTCGCGGACGGCACGCTGTTCGTCGTACCCGGACCCGTCGCAGACGACGAGGTGCCCGGACTGCTCACGCTCTCCGACGTCATGGGCACCGGGCACCACGCTGCCGTCTCGGCGGGCGTCGGCCCGGGCGACTCGGTCGCCGTCGTGGGCGACGGCGCCGTCGGGCTGTGCGCGATCATCGCAGCGAAGCGGCTCGGCGCGACCACGATCATCGCGATGTCGCGCCACGCCGACCGGCAGGCGCTCGCGCGCGAGTTCGGTGCGACGCACGTCGTCGAGGAACGCGGCGACGAGGGCGTCGCCCGCGTGAAGGAGCTCACGGGCGGCATCGGCGCGGACCGCGTGCTCGAGTGCGTGGGCACGAAGGAGTCGATGGACCAGGCGCTGCGTTCGACGCGCCCCGGAGGCATGGTCGGCTACGTCGGGGCGCCGAACGGCGGGCCCGAACTGCCCGTGCGGCCCATGTTCAACCGCAACGTCGGCGTGAACGGCGGCGTGGCACCGGTGCGCGGCTACATCGGGGACCTGCTGCCCGACGTGCGCTCCGGCGCCATCCGCCCCGGCCGCGTCTTCGACCTGGAGCTGCCGCTCGCGGAGGCCGCGGAGGCGTACGCCGCGATGGACGAGCGCCGCGCGATCAAGGTGCTGCTGCGTCCGTAGGCGGCCGCGCCGGACGCCGCGTCGCTCCGGGAGGAACCTTCCCGCGGGGTGCGGCGTGTCGGCCCGCTCCCGGCGGCGTGTCGCTCGGAAGTTCCTCCCGTCGTGACGCGGTGACGCGGTGACGCGGTGACGCGGTGACGCGGTGACGCGGTGACGCGGTGACGCGGTGACGCGGTGACGCGGTGCGGGGCGGATGCCGCGGCCCGCGACATCCGCCCCGCTTCGGGAACGGCCCGATCAGGCCGCCGCGATGACGATCTCGTCGAGCGGCTTGCGGCTGCGCGGGGCGACCTCGCGCTCGCGCAGCGGCTCGGGAAGGGCCGACGCGTCGCCCACCTTGCCGATCGCGGTGACCGAGACGACGTCGAGGCCGGCGCGCAGGCCGAAGGCCTCGGCGAGGCGGGCTGCGTCGAAGCCGCCCATCTGGTGGGTGTGCAGGCCGTCGTGCTGGGCCTGGAGCGACATGTAGGCGACGGCCTGGCCGAGGTCGTACTTCGCCCACGGGCGCGGGGTGCCGGCCTCGTCGACGGTCTCGGCGACGTTCACGACGAGCGCCGCGGCCGAGTCGGCCCACGCCTGGTTGAAGCCCATGAGCGCGTCGTGCACGGCGGTGAACGCCTCGCTGCCACGCCGCGCGACGATGAAGCGCCACGGCTGGACGTTGTTGGCCGACGGCGCCCAGCGGGCGGCCTCGAGCAGGGTCCGCAGGCTCTCCTCCGAGAGCTCGGCGGTGGGGTCGTAGGCGCGGGGGCTCCAGCGCTCCACGAGGGGGGCGATGAGCGGGGCGTCGGTGGGGACGTGGCGCGAGGTGTCGACGAGGGTCATGGTGACGGTGCCTTCCGAGCGGTTGCGATGGTCGTGCCGGGACACCGTCGTCCCAATCCATTACAACGCATGGATCCTCGGGGCATTCCCGACGCGAGCGGGCGCGCCGGCGACCGGCGACGCCGACCGGCCGGTCAGGCCGCCGCGCGCGCGAGCTCCTCGCGGATTCCCGCCACGAACGCGTCGATGTCGTCCTCGGTCGTGTCGAACGAGCACATCCAGCGCACCTCGTTCTTCGCGGCATCCCAGTCGTAGAACTTGAACCCGCGCTCGCGGAGCCGGTCGGCGACGCCCGCGGGCAGCACCGCGAACACGCCGTTCGACTGCGTCTGCTGCGTGAACGACAGGCCGGGCAGCTCGCCGGCGGCGATGCCCGCGTCGAGCGCGTCGCGGAGGCGGCGCGCCATCGCGTTCGAGTGCGACGCGTTCCGCAGGTACAGGTCGCCGTCGAGCAGCGCGATGAGCTGGGCCGACACGAAGCGCATCTTCGACGAGAGCTGCATGTTGAGCTTGCGCAGGTACTTCAGGCCTTCGGATGCCGCGGGGTTCAGCACCACGATCGCCTCGCCGAGCAGCGCGCCGTTCTTGGTGCCGCCGAAGCTCAGCACGTCGACGCCCGCGTCGCGCGTGAACGCCCGGAGGGGCAGGCCGAGGGATGCCGCGGCGTTCGAGATCCGCGCGCCGTCCATGTGCAGCGTCATCCCGCGCTCGTGCGCGTGGTCGGCGAGCGCCCGGATCTCGTCGACGGAGTACGCGGTGCCGAGCTCGGTCGTCTGGGTGATCGAGACGACGAGCGGCTGGGCGCGGTGCTCGTCGCCCCAGCCCCACGCCTCGCGGTCGACGAGCTCGGGCGTGAGCTTGCCGTCGTCCGTGGGCACCGTCAGGAGCTTGATGCCGCCGACGCGCTCGGGCGCACCGCCCTCGTCGACGTTGATGTGGGCGGTGGACGCCGCGATCACCGCGCCCCAGCGCGGGAGCATCGACTGCAGCGCCGTGACGTTCGCGCCCGTGCCGTTGAACACCGGGTACACCTCGACCGGGTCGCCGAAGCGGCGGGCGAACACCTCGTGGAGGTGACCGGTGTAGTCGTCGTCGCCGTAGGCGACCTGGTGCCCGCCGTTCGCCCCGGCGATCGCGGCGAGCACCTCGGGGTGCACGCCGGAGTAGTTGTCGGAGGCGAAGCCGCGGAAGGCGGTGTCGTGCAGGGGCTGGAACTCAGGGGTCACCGGACGATTCTCCCAGACCGAGCGGGCGGGCCCGCTCCGCCGTCCGGTCCGTCGATGGCGCGGGGTTCCGGATGTCGGCGGTGCGGCCTACGCTCACCCCCATGTCCGAAGAGGTGGGAGCGACCGACCGCGCCGCTGAGGGTCCCGATGCGTCGGCCGGCGCGGTGCCGCCCGCGAACGGCATGCGCACGTTCCTGCAGGTGCTCGTCAACACGGCCCTCGCGAACGTCACGACGAGCTTCCTGTGGTTCGCGCTGACGTTCTGGGTGTACCTCGAGACCCGGTCGGTGCTCGCGACGGGCATCATCGGCGGCGTCTACATGCTCCTCATCGCGTTCTTCGCGATGCTCTTCGGCACCATCGTCGATCGGCACCGCAAGATCCAGGTGATGCGGTTCTCGAGCCTCGTCACGCTCGGTTCGTTCGTCGTCGCCGGCGGGATCTACCTGCTGCAGCCCGAGTCCGCGCTCGTCGACCTCGGCGGGCCGTGGTTCTGGGCGTTCGCCGGGATCATCCTCTTCGGGTCGGTCATCGAGCACATGCGCAACATCGCGCTGTCGACGACGGTGACGCTGCTCGTTCCGGTCGAGCGCCACGCGAACGCGAACGGACTGGTGGGCACGGTGCAGGGCGTGGCCTTCATCGTGACGAGCGTCTTCAGCGGGCTCGCGATCGGGTTCCTCGGCATGGGATGGACGCTGGCGATCGCGGTCGCCCTGACGCTCGTGGCGCTCGTCCACCTCCTGTTCCTCCGCGTCCCGGAGGAGCAGCCTCCGCGCGAGGCGGGCCGCGAGCCGATCGTGGACCTGCGCGGCAGCATCCGGGCCATCCGGGTCGTGCCCGGCCTGGCCGCCCTCATCGTCTTCGCCACCTTCAACAACCTCATCGGCGGCCTCTACCTGGCGCTCATGGACCCGTACGGGCTCACGATCTTCTCGGTCGAGGTGTGGGGCATCGTGCTCGGCGTCACCGCGACGGGCTTCATCATCGGCGGCCTGGTGATCGCGAGGTTCGGACTCGGCAGGAACCCGATCCGCACGATGCTCCTCGTCGTGGTCGCGATGGGCGTGCTCGGCGCCGCCTTCACGATCCGCGAGCAGTGGTGGCTCTATGCGGCCGGCATCTGGCTGTACATGTGCCTGATCCCCGTCGTGGAGGCGGCCGAGCAGACCGTGATCCAGAAGGTCGTGCCGTTCCGCCGACAGGGCAGGGTCTTCGGGTTCGCCTCAGCCGTCGAGTCGGCGGCCGCGCCGATCACGGCGTTCCTCATCGCTCCGATCGCGGAGTTCTGGATCATCCCCTACATGGAGGATCCGTCGGGTCGGGCCACGTGGGGATGGTTGCTCGGCGACGGCGACGCGCGCGGCATCGCACTCGTGTTCGTCTTCGGCGGGCTCGCGACCATCGCGGCCGCGCTGCTCGCGTTCACGACGAGGTCCTACCGGCTGCTCTCGGAGACGTATCGCGGCAACGAGACCTCCGTTCCCGCCGGCGAGGCCGTGCAGCCTGCGGCGGTACCGACCGAGGCTGCCGGGGCGGCCGCGCTCGACCCCTCCGGATCGGAGCCCCGGGTCTGACGGGCCGACGGGCCGCCGCACCGACAGGTCCGATCAGCGGATCCTCGCCGTCAACTGCTCGCCGAGGAGGTCGAATGCCGAGTCCCAGCCGTCGTACACGTTCTCGTCGCCGGGTTCGCCGGGGAACCCGCGAAGGTGGAACAGCATCTCGGTGCGGTCTCCATCGAGCTCCCGCAGGTCCACCGTGATGACCGGGGCGGTCTCATCCGGGTCGCCGGGCGACGTCCAGGTGAAGACGAGCCTCCGGGGCGGGTCGACCTCGCGGTAGACGCCCGTGGTCGGGTACTCGCTGCCGTCGGCGGGGTTCACCATCGTGTAGGCGTACCGGCCGCCCGTCCGGGCGTCGACGGAGACGCTGCCCTCCTTGATGGCGATGCCGCGCGGGTGCCACCACTCGGCCGCGTCCGCGGACTCGGTCCAGGCGCGCCAGACCAGCTCTCGGGGCGCATCGAAGATGCGGGTGATGGTGAACTGCGCGTCGGTCTGACCGGTCATGGGGTACCCCTTCTCATCCTGCGGAGCTGCTCGTCGAGCAGGTCGAATCGCTCGTTCCACTCGCCGCGGTGGCGTTCGACCCAGTCGGACGCCTCGTCGAGCGGCTCCGTGCGCAGCGTGCAGGTGCGCCACTGCGCGCTGACGGTGCGTTCGATGAGTCCGGCCCGCTCGAGCACCGCGAGGTGCTGTGAAATGGCCGGGCGGCTGATCGGGAACGGCTCGGCGAGTTCGCCGACGGTCGCGGGCCCGCGGTGCAGGCGAGACAGCATCGCACGCCTGGTCGGGTCGGCGAGGGCGCGGAAGACGAGGCTGAGCTCGTCGTCGGCATCCGCCATGTAAGCGAATCCTTAATTAATGAAGTGCTTAACCATAGCTCCGGCCTCGGTGCACGTCAAGCGCCGTCGGCTCGCGCGATGACGTCCGAGGTCGAGGCCGAACGCAGGTGAGGCTAAGCTAAGTTCGCCCGCACTCGACGGGCCCTCACCTTCTCATCGATCGTTGGAGCCACTACGCCCATGCGCGCACGACGCCGAATCGTCCTCGCCGGAGCCGGCCTCGCGGCCGCGGCACTCGCCCTCACCGGCTGCACCGCACCGGCCGACGACGCCGAGACGCTCACGGTCTACGTCGGTCGCGACGAAGGCCTCGTCGGGCCGCTCATCGAGCGGTTCGAGGAGGAGACCGGAATCCGCGTCGAGGCGCGCTACGCCGCGACCCCCGAGCTCACGGCGCTGCTCCTCGAGGAGGGCGACCGCACCCCCGCCGAGGTGTTCCTGTCGCAGGACGCCGGCGCGCTCGGCGCACTCGCCGACGCCGGCCTCGTCGCCGAGATCCCGGCGGAGCTCGCCGACCTGATCCCCGACGGCTTCACCTCGCAGGACGACTCGTGGATCGGCGTCACCGGCCGCGCCCGAGTCATCGCGTACGACGGCGAGCAGCTCTCCGAGGACGAGGTGCCCGACACCGTCGACGACCTCACCGGCGAGGAATGGTCCGGCGAGGTGGCGTTCGCACCCGGCAACGCGAGCTTCCAGTCGTTCGTCACCGCCCTGCGCGTGCTGGAGGGCGAGGAGGCGGCTGCCGCCTGGGTCGAGGGCATGGCCGCCAACGACCCCGAGCTCACCGAGAACAACCTCGCCTCGCTCGACCTCGTGAACACCGGGCAGGCGCAGCTCGGCCTCATCAACCACTACTACTGGTTCCGCCAGGCCGCCGAGGTGGGCGCCGAGAACATGCGCGCACAGCTCAAGTTCCTGCCCGGCGACCCCGGCGGCATCGTCAACGTCACGGGCGCCGCCATCCTGAACGACGCCGCCGACGACGACGCCGCGCGCGCCTTCGTCGAGTTCCTCGTCTCCGAGGAGGCGCAGGAGTACTTCGTCGAGGAGACCTTCGAGTACCCGCTGCTGCCCGGCGTCGACGCCCCCGAGGGCCTGCCGGCGATCGACACGCTCCTGAACCCGGGCCTCGACCTCAGCGACCTCGACTCGGTCGGCGAGTCGCAGCAGCTGCTCGCCGACAACGGCCTCATCTGAGCCCGAGGGGCGAGCGGATGACGCGGCCGGAGACCCGGCGGGAGCCCAGCCCCGCACGCCTACGCTGGACCTGAGATGACCGATCGAGTCGCGACGCCGAGCCCCCGCCGCCCGTGGGGGCTCATCGCGGCATCCCTCGCCGCGGTCGCCCTCGCCGCGATCCCGGTCATCCACCTCGTGGTGCGGGTGGCCTCGGCCGACCCGGGCGAGCTCGCCGCGGTCTTCGAGCGGCCGCGGATCCCCCTGCTCGTCGGCAACTCGGTGCTGCTCGCGGCATCCGTCACCCTGACCGCGGTCGCGCTCGGCGTGCCGAGCGCGTTCCTGCTCGCGCGGGCCCGGTTGCGCTGGCGTGGCGCGTGGGCCGTCCTGGCGGCGCTCCCGCTCGCGATGCCGTCGTACCTCGCAGCGTACGGATGGCTCGCCTGGCAGCCGTCGATGAAGGGCTTCTGGGCCGCGTGGCTCGTGCTCAGCTTCGTGTCGGTGCCCTACGTCACGCTCCCGGTCGCGGCGGCCATGCGGATCGGCAGCACTGGCCTGGACGACGTCGCCCGCACGCTCGGTCGCGGCCCGTTCGGCTCGTTCATGCTCGGCACCTGGCCGCAGATCCGGCCCGCCGTGCTGGCGGGCGCGCTGCTCGTGTGCCTGTACACGCTGAGCGACTTCGGCGGCGTCGCGCTGTTCCGGTTCCCCGTGCTCACGACCGCGATCCAGCAGGCGTACTCGGCGAGCTTCAGCCGAGACGAGGCCGCCGTGCTCGCGGTGCTCCTCGTCGGGCTCGCGCTGATCGTGGTGATCGGCGAACAGGTCGCGCGCGGGCGTGCGGCGCGCCGCATCCAGGCCGCGCCCGCGGCGGGACGGCGACGGATGACGCGCCTCGGGTCGTGGACCGCTCCGGGCATGGCCCTGCTCGCCCTCGTTCCCGCGGTGGCGGTCGTCGTGCCGGTCTCGGTGCTCCTCGGCCGCGTGCTCACGGCCGAGACGCTGCAGGCGTTCGACGGGGCGAACCTCGCACGCGCGATCGGGAACACCGTGCTGCTCTCCGCCGGCGGGGCGGTCGTCGCCGTCGCCCTCGCGCTGCCGATCGGCGTGCTCGCCGCCCGTCACCGGGGGCGGATGGTCCGGGGCATCGAGTCCGCGGGCTACCTCGCGCTCGGACTGCCCGGCATCGTCGTGGGGCTCTCCCTCGTGTTCTTCTCGCTGAGCGTCGTCCCGGCCCTGTACCAGACGGCGCTCGTGCTCGCCTTCGGCTACGGCATCCTCTTCATGCCGAAGGCCATCGGGTCGATCCGCGCGGCGACGGGCCAGGTGCCGATCTCGCTCGAGGACGTCTCGCGCACGCTCGGCGCCTCGCGCGCCCGCACGTGGTGGTCGGTCACCGCGCGCCTCGCGCGCCCCGGAATCTTCGCGGCCGCGCTCCTCGCCGCCGTCTCGGCGATGAAGGAGCTCCCCGCGACCCTCATGCTGCGCCCGACGGGCACCGACACGCTCGCCGTCGAGCTCTGGCAGCGCACCGACATCTCCGCCTACGGCGCCGCCGCGCCCTACGCGGTCGCACTGCTGCTGGTCGCCGCGGTGCCCGCGTTCCTGCTGTCCGACGCGCGCGCCGGACGTGAGGCGACCCGGGAGGCGATCGCGTGAGCCGGTTGGAGGTGCGCGACCTGACGGTCGGCTACGAGGGCGCGCCCGTGCTGCACGCCGTCGACGTCGAGGTCCCCCACGGGGAGCTGCTCGCGATCGTCGGGCCGAGCGGATGCGGGAAGACGACGCTGCTGCGCACCATCGCGGGCCTGCTCCGCGCCCGGTCCGGCGAGATCCGGATCGGCCAACGCATGGTGACCACGCACGGCATCCACCTCGCCCCCGAGAAGCGGCGCATCGGCTGGGTGCCCCAGGACGCGGCCCTCTTCCCGCACCTCACCGTCGCCGAGAACATCGCGTTCGGCATGCTCGCGGGCCGCGGCTCGTCGCGCGCGGCACGGCGGGCGGCGAAGTCCGACGAGGTGCGACGCCTCCTCGACCTCGTCGACCTCGCACCCCTCGCGTCACGCGCGCCGGGCCAGCTCTCCGGTGGCCAGGCGCAGCGGGTGGCGCTCG
>NZ_SDPL01000749.1 GCF_004135055.1 Agromyces binzhouensis
CGAGCGGTCCGGGCGCGAGGTCGGGCCGGGGCTGCGCGATCACCGCGTAGGCCTGCCACGCGGCGACGAGCACGACGAGGAGCAGCACGGGCGGCAGCACGCCGTCGATCGCGCGGCGCCACCACGGCGTGCGCCGCTCGGCGCTCGTCTGGAGTCGGTCGAGCCCGGCCTCGAGCGTGCGCAGGTCGTCATCGCGGCCCGAACGCGATCGGGTTGCCACTTGTGCCGGGTTCGCGCGGCTGGTTCCCGGCGCAAGTGGCAACTCGCGGTCCGGGGTGGTGGCGGCGGTGGCGGAAGGCAGCAGGTCATGCGGCATTGCGACGGATCTCCCTTCGCAGGTGCTCGGTGATCTCGACCGAGAGCTCGGACACGGTCGGCGACTCGATGCGGCGGGGACCGTCGTCGGCGATGCGCCACTCGTTCACGATCCGGCCCGGACGGCTCGACATGAGCAGCACCCGCTGCCCGAGCCGTGCGGCCTCGCGCACGTTGTGCGTGACGAAGACGATCGTGCGGCCGGTCTCGCGCCAGACGCGCTCGAGCTCCTCGTGCAGCAGGTCGCGCGTGATCGCGTCGAGCGCGGCGAACGGCTCGTCCATCAGCAGCACCGAGCGGTCCTGCGCGAGGGCGCGCGCGAGCGCGACCCGCTGTCGCATGCCGCCCGAGAGCTCGTGCGGCCGCTTCTCCGCGGCGTCCGCGAGGTGCACGAGGTCGAGCAGCTCGAGCGCTCGGGCGCG
>NZ_SDPL01000750.1 GCF_004135055.1 Agromyces binzhouensis
GTCGCCGCCGTCGCGCTGCTCGCCGTCGCCCGCCCGCGCCGACGCGACCTCACCTGGCGGGCGCTGCGGCCCGCGATGCTCCTGGGCGGCGTGCTCGTCGTCATGAGCCTCACGCTCTACGCCGCGATCGAGCGCATCGGCCTCGGTCCGGCGGTCACGATCGAGTTCCTCGGGCCGCTCGCCCTCGCCCTCCTCGGCTCGCGCCGCCGGCTCGACCTCGTCGCCGCGATCCTCGCGGCCGCGGGGGTCCTCCTCCTCACCGGCACCGTGCCGGGGATCGACCTGCTCGGCGTCGTGTTCGCGCTCACGGCGGGCGCCGCGTGGGCCGCGTACATCCTGCTCAGCCAGCGCGCCGGCCGGTCGCTGCCGGGCGTGCAGGCGACGGCGATCGCGACCGCCGTCGCGGCGATCCTCACCGCGCCGCTCCTCGTCGTGGTGCTCCTCGGCCTCGAACCCGGCGCGATCGCGCTGGTCCTCGGCGTCGGCACGATCGCGGGCCTGCTCTCGTCCGCACTCCCCTACTCGATCGACCTCGTGGTGCTGCGACGGATGCCGCGGCAGCGGTTCGCCGTCCTCCAGAGCGTGCACCCGGCGTCCGCCGCCCTCGCCGGACTCGTGATCCTCGGCCAGGCGCTCGCGCCGTGGCAGCTCGCGGGCCTCGCCCTCGTCACCGCGGCGAACGTGCTCGCGGTCGGGTTCGGCGCCCGCACCACCGCTCGCACGAGCACGCGGGC
>NZ_SDPL01000751.1 GCF_004135055.1 Agromyces binzhouensis
CGGTGAGCCGCGCCCAGGTCGAGACCGTCGCCGGGCGGGCGCTGGGCGCCTTCGGACTCGTGTTCGGCGCGCAGACGGTGCCGACGGCCATCGACGAGGCGCGCTTCATGGCGGACGGCGCGGGCGTGGCGATGATGGCGGTCGTCTACGGCACGATCGCCGCGCTCGCCGCGGCGACGTTCACGCGCGTCGCGGTGCGGGTGGCGGCCCTCGCGTTCGCGACGATCTACGTCATCGCGCTCCTCGCCTGGCCGTTCCTGCTGGTCGACACGGCGGCCATGACGGGACGCACGCCATGGCTCTACTACCTCTGCACGGTCGCGACCACCGCGGCGGTGATCGCGCTGCCGGTCGTGCCGGCCGCTGCGTACACCATCGCGGTTCCCGCGATCTACGGCGTCGTGCGGCTGAGCCCGTCCGGCGGCAGTGCCGGCGCCCTCCTCTCGGTGCTCGACACCATGTACGCGGTGATCCTCGGCGTCGTCGTGCTGGTGATCATCACCATGCTCAGGCAGGCCGCGATCGCGGTGGATGCCGCGCAGGAGGCCGCGCTCGAACGCTACGACGCCGTGGCGCGGCGTCACGCGATCGAGATCGAGCGCGTGAAGGTCGACGCACTCGTGCACGACAGCGTGCTGACGACGTTGCTCTCGGCGGCGGCGTCCCGGACGCCCGCCGAGCGCGCGCTGGCCGCGCGCATGGCCGGCGACGCGGTCCGCAGGCTCGACG
>NZ_SDPL01000752.1 GCF_004135055.1 Agromyces binzhouensis
GCAGTTCCTGCGCGCGGACCGCACGGCGCCCGCCGCGCCGCGGATCGAGGCCCCGCCACTCCGTCTCGACCCCGCACGTCCGGTCGCGGTCGTCTCCGCGTGGCCGGGTGCGGACGCCGACGCGATCGGCCGGATCGCTCCGGGAATCGAGCTCATCCGCCTCGCCGACGGCCCGGAGGCCGTGCGGCGTGCCCAGCATGCGATCGACGAGTCGTCCGCGGCGGACGGCGTGGTCGTCGTCGGCGACGCCGACGCCTGGGCGGCGCACTGGAGCCTCGCGGCCGCAGCCCGGGCGAGGGCGGAGCTGGTCGTCCATGGTGGGAGCCAGGAGCTGCGCGTCCTGGTCCGCGACGCCGGCCTGCCGCCGCTCCTCGACGTCGATCGCGACCAGTGCTGGCGCATCCGCTCCGACCGGACGACGGAACGCGCGGCATGGCCTCCGGCATGACGACGAATTCCACCTGTCGTGAGCCGGTATGGGTACTGATTCCGTGCGTGACGTTCGCAGAAATTAACGATTTGGACATCATCTGCTGCGTTCCGCCACGCAGTGTGTCAGTATCTTCGCACCCCTGCACGCGCATGCATGTCGATTGGAGACCTCGTGAGCAGCCGTCCCCTTCCCCAGGACCCCGTCGTCCGCGCCCTCGTCGCGCAGGCCCGCCAGGCGCAGCTGACGCGCCGCGGCCTGCTCGCCGGAGCGGGAGCCGGCGCATCCGCGCTCG
>NZ_SDPL01000753.1 GCF_004135055.1 Agromyces binzhouensis
GCCCGAGGCCGACGAGGCCGCGGCCTAGTCCGCACCGCCGGAGCGCCGGCACGGCGTCCGGGTCGCGTGGCAGCGCGGCTCGGACGCCACGGACGTCGCGCACCGCGCGCCGGTTCGCTACACGGACGTCGAGCCGGTGGGCTGGTCGAGCACGGATCGGACGCGCCCGGCGAGTTCGGCGAACACCGCGCGCTCGTGCGGGTCGTAGGCTTCGGCGTCCACGCTGGCCACCAGCCGGTCGAGCTGGCGCGCGAGCACGATCCGCTGGTCCGGCCGGGAAGCGCGCCGCCCGACATCCTCGAGGAGGCCGAAGAGCCGAGCCGCGACGTCCGGGTCGGCGGCGCCGTAGCGACGAGCCTGCTGGATCCCGACCTCGACGAGCGACTCGAACTCGTGACCGCGCGGGACGAGCCGCGCCGTGCCGTCCTCGTCGGCGTAGGCGGCCGGCTGCTCGGGAAGCTCCGCGATGTCGCCGAGCAGCGCGGCGACATGGCTCAGTGCGTGGACCGCGGTCGTCGGATCGTTGACGCCGGGTGAGAGCGCCTTCGTCGCGATGTCCGCGATCTGCCGCAGGCCGAAGCCGACGTCCTGCGGCGCGGTGCGCTCGTATCCGACGTGATAGGCCTCGACGACGGCGCGCTCGAGCGCGGCGCGATCGGCGCGGGTGCCGCCGTCCGTCCGGGCCTCGGTGTCGGCGGCACCGGCCTCGGCGTCGCCCG
>NZ_SDPL01000754.1 GCF_004135055.1 Agromyces binzhouensis
TACACTTTTCCACACGACGCTCTTCCGATTGGCAGCGCCGCGAGCTCGTCCGCCCCGATCAGCCCGCGCGTCGCCGGGGTGAGTGCGGCGGCGACGAACACCAGCTCGGCCGTGCCGAGCACCTCGGCGAGGCGATCGGTCGTCACGGTCCGTGCCGCGCCGGGGACCGCGGCATCCGCTCGTCGCACCACGGTCGCCCGCACCCGGAACGGTGCGAGAAGGGCCAGGAGCTCGACCGCGATGCCGCCCGCGCCGACGATCACGACCTCGGCGCCGTACAGCGTGCGGCCGCGCTCGTCCGCCTCCCAGGCGGTGGCACGCGCGCGGCGCGGGAGCTCGCGCAGCACCGCGAGTGCGAGTGCGAGCGCATGCTCGGCGACGGGTTGCGCGTACGCGCCCTTGGCGCTCGTCCAGACGCGTCCGTCACCGCGGTGACGACGGAGCAGGTCGGCGAAGGCGTCGACCCCGGCCCACGGGAGCTGCACCCACGAGATCGCCGGGTGCTCGGCGAGAACCGATTCGAGCAGGTCGCCGCCGCCCGAGCTCGTCCACACGAGACCACGCGTCGCGCTCGAGAGCGGCTCGACGCGCCCTCCTGCAGCGGATGCCGCCTCGACGAACGCCGGATCGGCCTCGGGCAGGATCGCGATCGGACCGACCTGCGGCGGCGACCCGCCCGTCACCGCCGCGCCGGGCGCGCCCGCCACCGGCCGATG
>NZ_SDPL01000755.1 GCF_004135055.1 Agromyces binzhouensis
GCGGTCGCGCAGGCCGTGAGCACCACGAGCGCCATCGCGGACGCCCGCACGACGCTGGCCTCCGGAGTCACGAGCGCGACGAAGCCGGCGAGTGCGACGAGTGCCGCGATCACGCGACCGGCCCGCGGGAGGCCGGCGAGCCCCGCGACCCAGAAGGCCGCGGCCGTGATGATCGCGCAGTTCGCACCGGACACCGCGGTCAGGTGCGTGAGCGACGCGGTGGTCATGGCGGCCTGCAGGTCGTCGGAGACGCGCGACGTGTCGCCGATCGCGAGGCCCGGCACGAGCGCTCCGCCGTCGCCTCCGAGTCGGGCGGATGCCTCGGCCAGCCCTTCGCGCAGCGGATGCGTCCACGCGAGCCACGGCGGTGCCGGCCCGGTCTCCAGGATCCTCGATGCGGACAGCCGGAACGCTGCACGCGAGGACGGTGGCAGCTCCACGAGCCGGCCCTCGACGACGACGGTCGAGCCGAAGCCCAGCTCGTCCCCGTCTCCGGGGAGCGACACGTCGACTCGGATCGCGTCGACCTCGGTACTGACGCCGTCGACGGTGAGTTCGACGAGCGTGCCGGCCGCGCGTCGTCTCGCCTCGTCCGACCATTGCGTCGCGCTCGCCCGCCGAGGCGCCGCCTCCAACCGGACGCTCGCCACGACCTCCTCGCGCCCGGACGCCGCGGCCTCGACCTCGCCGGGCGTGCGTCGCTCCAGCGCCCCCC
>NZ_SDPL01000756.1 GCF_004135055.1 Agromyces binzhouensis
TCTCTCGGCGAGCGCGGCATCGGCGCCGGCGATGCCCGTGACCTCGCCCGCCGCGAACACCCGGGCGACGGTCGTGCCCTGCGCGTCGTCCACCGCGACGAACCGTCCGCGGTGATCGTCGCGGACGGCGCACCCCAGCGCGAGCGCGGCCTCGAGACGAGGCGTGAAGCCGTGGCCGAGCGCCACCGCATCGCAGTCGACCTCGCGCTCGGTGCCCGCGATCGGACGCCACTCGGCGTCCAGCGCCGCGACGACCACGCCCTCGACCCGCCCCTCCCCCAGCACCCGGACCACCGCGCGCCCGGTCCGGTACGGGATCCTGCGGCGGGCGAGTGCCCCGGCGTAGTCGAGGAACTCCCCGGCCTTGCCGGCGAGTTCCCACGGCCGCGGCAGCCATCCCGCCGCGAGCGCGGGGATGCCGGAGGCCTCGTACACGCCGACGACCTCCGACCCGACGAGCGCGAGCGACCGGGCCACCGGCAGCAGGAACGGGCCGGCGCCGCTCACGACCGTGCGGCGTCCGATTGCGACCCCGTCGCGCTTGGCGAGCGCCTGGGCTGCACCGGCCGTGGTGACCCCGGGCAGCGTCCACCCGGGGACGGGGAGCGCGAGGTCGTGGGCGCCCGTGGCGAGGACGACCGCGTCGGCCTCGACATCGACGGCGGTTCGCGCGTCGGCATCCGCGGCTCCGACCACGGCGCGGAGCCGCACGCC
>NZ_SDPL01000757.1 GCF_004135055.1 Agromyces binzhouensis
ATACGGCGCACTCGCGGCCCGGCTGTCCGGCGTCCCGCTGGTCGTGCACCTGCGCGACCTCGTCGAGCCCGAGGCGCTCGGCGGTGCGGGCCACGCCATCATGACCCGGGTGGTGCTGCCCCGCGCCGACGGCGTCATCGCCAATTCGCGCGCGACCCTGGACGCCGCGCGGCCCCACCTCAGCGGCGATGCGGTCGTCGAGGTCGTGCCCAGTGCGTCGGGGCTCGTCCTCGGGGCCGACCGGCCGCTCGCAGCGGACGCGCCGCTCCGGACGGTCGGCATGCTCGCGCGCATCGACCCGTGGAAGGGGCAGCTCGAACTCCTCGAGGCGTTCGCGCGGGCGTTCCACGGGCGCGACATCCGCCTGCAGTTCGCCGGCGGCGCGCCGTTCGGGCACGAGGCGTACCTCGCCGAACTGCGGCACCGGGCCGACGAGCTGGGCATCGGTGCGCAGGTCGACGTCCTCGGGCACGTGGACGACGTGCCGAGGCTGCTCGCCGGATGGGACGTCGCCGTGCAGTACTCGACCCGACCCGAGCCGCTCGGCCAGAACGTGCTGCAGTACCTGGCCGCGGGTCGCGCGGTGATCGCAGCCGGCGAGGGCGGGCCGATCGAGTGGGTCGCCGACGGCGCCAACGGGCTGCTCGTGCCCCCTCGCGACGTCGACGCGCTCGCCGGAGCGCTCCGGCGGCTCGACGGCGATCCCGCGCTCCG
>NZ_SDPL01000758.1 GCF_004135055.1 Agromyces binzhouensis
CTCGCCGGCTTCCTGCTCGCCACGACCGAAGGGGCGACGCCCGACCGGGCGCTCGCCCAGGCGGTCGCGCACGGGGCGGCCGCCGCGTCGCTCCCAGGTTCGGCGGTCCCCACCAGGTCCGACGCCGACGCCACCGCCATCACCGCCATCCGAATCCGGGGCGCCGTCGCCCCGGCCGTCCAATAGGAGGAATCGATGTCCACCGTCATCGACCAACGACTCGTCACCCTCGACGAGCCGATCGGCGCCGACAAGGCCGCCGTCATCCGGGCGCTCGCCGACGCCGTCGTCGCAGCCGGCCGCGCCACCGACACCGATGCGCTGTTCGCCGATGCGTGGGCGCGCGAGGAGAAGGACTCCACCGGCGTCCCGGGCGGCATCGCCATCCCGCACGCGAAGTCCGATGCCGTGACCGAGCCCACGCTCGCCGCGGCGCGCCTGCCCGAGGGGGTCGACTTCGGCTCCTTCGACGGGCCGGCCGACCTGGTGTTCCTCATCGCGGTGCCGACCGCGTCGACGCAGGACCACCTCGCGGTGCTCTCGACGCTCGCACGATCGCTCATCAACGAGGACTTCGTCGCCTCGCTGCGATCCGCTCCCGACGTGCCGGCCTTCGTCGCGCTCGTCGAAGGGGCGCTGCAGCCGAAGGAGGAGCCCGCCGCCGCGCCCGTCGCAGCCGGGGCCGCCGCTGCCTCCGCCCAGGCCGCGGCCGG
>NZ_SDPL01000076.1 GCF_004135055.1 Agromyces binzhouensis
CGCGCCGTCGGCGCCGCCCAGCCACGCATCGGCCGCGAGCCGCCCGGCGGGCGTGAGCCGGTGCAGGGGGAGTCCGTCGTCGGTCGAGCCGGCCGGTTCGACCAGGCCCTGCGTCGTCAGCCGGTCGAGCGTCGCGTAGGTCTGCCCCACGTTCACGACGCGGCGCCCGCCGGTGCGTGCGGCGAGGTCCCCGTGCAGCTGGAACCCGTACGCGGGTCCGTTCACGAGCAGCACGAGCAGCGCATCGCGGACGGCCACGTCGCCTCCTCAGGTCCGGGTGGAATCACTCACCGAGTAGGGAGTTTAGCGCCTCAGGTGCGGATCGCCGCGGAATTCCCTTGTCAGGCCCGGCCGGGCGGGGCATACTCGACCTGACGACTCGCTCGTCACAACCGAACACGCCACCGCCGCCAGGCACCGTTCCAGAGGTCGTAGGGGAAGACGCACCTCACGAGGAACGGAGCAGGAGATGGCGGAACAGGTCACGCGGGCTCAGCGCGCCGCGCGAGGCATGCTGTTCGTGCACTCGTCCCCGCGGGCGGTCGGCCCGCACGTCGAGTGGGCGGTCGGTCGCGCACTCGGCACTCCCGTGAACTTCGAGTGGACCGAGCAGCCGGTGCTGCCTGGCACGCTCCGGACCGAGTTCTCCTGGACCGGGGAGCCCGGATGCGGCGCCCGAATCGCCTCCGCCCTCCGCGGTTGGGAGCAGCTCCGCTTCGAGGTGAGCGAGGACCCGGGTGCGGACTCCGACGGCGCCCGGTGGATGCACACGCCCGAGCTCGGCGTGTACTACGCGCAGACCGACACGGCGGGCAACGTCGTGATCCCCGAGGACCGCATCCGCTACGCGATGGAGGTCGCCGCGTTCGACGCGGGCGAACTGCATCGCGAGCTGAGGCTCGCGCTCGGCCAGGCGTGGGACGACGAGCTCGAGCCGTTCCGGCACGCGAGCGACTTCGCCCCCGTGATCTGGCTGCATCGCGTGGGCTGACGCGCACCGCGCGGTGGCGTGACGCGTCGTCCGGTCGACCGAGGTCCTGGAGGCGTACGAGCGAAACGCAGGCGGTGGACTGCATCGGGCCCCGACGCCGTGAGGCGATCGGGGCCCGATGCATGCGACGGATGCCGCGGCATCCGTCGTCGGTCAGACGGCGCGGAACGCGGCGACCGCGTTGTGCCCGCCGAAGCCGAACGAGTTGCTGATCGCGATGAGGTCGCCCTCGCCGAGCGGACGCGGCGTGGTCACCACGTCGAGCGGGATCTCCGGGTCCTGGTCGTCGAGGTTGATCGTCGGGGGAGCGGTGCGCTCGTGGAGCGCCAGCACCGTGAAGATCGACTCGATGGCGCCGGCGCCACCGAGCAGGTGTCCGGTCGAGGCCTTCGTCGCGGTCACGGCGATGTCGTCGAGTCCGTCGCCGAACACGCGGCGCAGCGCGTTGTACTCGGCGATGTCGCCGACGGGCGTGCTGGTGGCGTGCGCGTTGACGTGGCGCACGTCGGAGAGGCTCGCGCCCGCACCCGCGATCGCGGCCTTCATCGCACGCGCGGCCGCGGAACCCTCGGGGTCGGGCGCGGTGATGTGGTAGGCGTCGCTCGTGATCGCCCCGCCGAGCAGCTCCGCGTAGATGCGCGCACCGCGCGCCTTCGCATGCTCCTCGGTCTCGAGCACGAGTGCGGCGGCGCCCTCGCCCATCACGAAGCCGTCGCGACCCAGGTCGTACGGCCGCGACGCGATCGCCGGGTCGTCGTTCCGGCGCGAGAGCGCCTGCATCGACGAGAAGGACGCGATGGTGACGGGGTGGATCGCCGCCTCGGAGCCGCCCGCGATGACGACGTCGGCGACGCCGTCCTGCAGGTGCTCCCACGCGTTCACGAGCGATTCGGTGCTCGAGGCGCAGGCCGACACGACGGTGCGGATGCCCGCCCGTGCGTGCAGGTCCATGCCGACCGCCGCGCCCGGGCCGTTCGGCATGAGCATGGGCACGGTCATGGGCAGCACGCGACGCGGGCCGCGGTCGCGCAGGGTGTCCCATGCGTCGAGCAGCGTCCACACGCCGCCGATGCCGGTCGCCCAGTCGATGGCGAGCCGCTCCGGGGCGACCTCGGGCGCACCGGCATCCGCCCACGCCTCGCGCCCGGCGATGAGGGCGAACTGGCTGGACGGGTCGAGGCGCTTGAGCTCGTGGCGCTCCAGCACGTCGGCCGGTTGCACCTTCGCCGACGCGGCGAACGTCACGGGCAGGTCGTACTTCTCGACCCACTCCTGCTCGAGGGTGCGCGCGCCGGACTCGCCGGCGAGCAGGGCCTTCCAACTGTCACGGGCGGTGCCGCCGATCGGCGTGGTCGCGCCGATGCCCGTGATCACGATCTTCTTGGTCATTCGAGGTCACTCCGATGGGGCGAGGGGAACGGAACGGCGTGGAACGGAACGGACGGGCCGGCGTCGCACGCCGACCCGTCCGAACGTCACTAGGCCTGCGCGTTGACGATGAAGTCGACGGCGTCACCGACGGTCTTGAGGTTCTTGACCTCTTCGTCGGGGATCTTGACGTCGAACTTCTCCTCGGCGTTGACGACGATCGTCATCATCGAGATGGAGTCGATGTCGAGGTCGTCGGTGAACGACTTGTCCGCCTCGACCGTGTCGGTCGCGATGCCGGTCTCGTCGTTGATGAGCTCCGCCAGGCCGGCAAGCACTTCTTCGCGGGTCGATGCCATGGTTCTTCTCCTTGCAGGGGTATGTCTCGTATGACCGAGACACAGTCTAGATGGACGGGGAACGGCGGCTCAGGGCAGAACCACCACTTGGGCGCCGAAGACGAGTCCGGCGCCGAAGCCGATCTGGAGGGCGAGGCCCCCTGAGAGCCCGGGGTTCTCCTCGAGCAGTCGGTGCATCGCGAGCGGGATCGACGCGGCCGACGTGTTGCCGGTCGTCGCGATGTCGCGGCCGATCACGACCGAGTCGGGCAGCTTCAGCTGCTTGGCGAACTCGTCGATGATGCGCATGTTCGCCTGATGGGGGATGAACGCGGCGAGGTCGTCGGCGGTGACGCCGGCGGCATCCAGCGCCTGCTTGGCGACCTTCGCCATGTCCCACACGGCCCAGCGGAAGACCGTCTGGCCCTCCTGACGGAGCGTCGGCCACTGCGCCGCGCCGTCGCGGTACTCCACGAGCGTGTGGTTCATGCCCACGGCGTCCGCCTTGGACCCGTCGGAGCCCCACACCGTGGGCGCGATGGCCGGCTCGTCGCTCGGACCGACGACGACGGCGCCTGCGCCGTCGCCGAGCAGGAACGAGATCGTGCGGTCGGTCGGGTCGACGACGTCGGAGAGCTTCTCGGCGCCGATGACGAGCGCGTAGTGCGCGGCGCCGGCGCGGATCAGCGCGTCGGCCTGCGCCACGGCGTAGGCGTAGCCCGCGCACGCCGCGTTCATGTCGTACGCGGCGGCCGGGTTCGCACCGACGCGGTCGGCGACGACCGCCGCGATCGACGGCGTCTGCTGCACGTTCGAGATGGTCGCGACGATCACCAGGTCGATCCGGTCGGCGGGCACGCCGGAGCGCTCGATGGCCTCGCGCGCGGCATCCGTCGCCAGGTCGACCGCGAGCACGTCGGCACCGGCGCGCACGCGGGTGATGATGCCCGTGCGCTGTCGGATCCACTCGTCGGACGAGTCGATCGGGCCGACGAGGTCGTCGTTCGGCACCGCGTTCTCGCCGCGTGCGGCGCCCACCGAGTACAGGCGGGTGTAGGCGGGACCGGTCGACTGGCTGAGCGTGGGGTGCGTCATGCGTTCTCTCGTGTCGTGGGATGCGGGTTCAGGCGGCCTGCTGATCGAGGAGCTCGATCGCGGCCGGCAGGTCGTCGGGGGTCTTGACGGCGACCGTCGGCACGCCCTTCAGCGCGCGCTTGGCGAGGCCGACGAGCGCGCCGGCCGGTGCGAGTTCGATGATGCCCGTCACGCCCGCGTCGGCGAACGACGACATGCAGCGGTCCCAGCGCACCGGCGAGGCGACCTGGCCGACCAGCAGGTCGACGAAGGCGGCTCCGGATGCCACGGTCGAGCCGTCGCGGTTCGTCCAGAGCGTGAGCGCGGGGTCGGCCGGGGAGAACGCGGAGGCCACCGCCGCGAGGCGTTCGCGTGCGGGCTGCATGTAGCGCGTGTGGAATGCGCCGGCGACCTGCAGGGGGATGACCCGGGCGCCCGCCGGTGGCTCCGCCTTCAGCTGCTCGAGCGCATCGAGGGCGCCGGCGACGACGATCTGGCCGCCGCCGTTGAAGTTCGCGGGCTCGAGCCCGAGCGCCTCGAGCCGGGGGAGCAGTTCGGCCTCGTCGGCGCCGATGACCGCGCTCATGCCGGTCGCGACGATGGCAGCGGCGTCGGCCATCGCACGACCGCGCTCGGCGACGAACCGCATCGCATCGGTCTCGTCGAGGACGCCGGTCGCGGCGGCCGCGGTGATCTCGCCCACCGAGTGGCCGGCGACCCCGCCGATGCGTGCGGCGCGGCCGTCGGCCGCGAGTGCGTCGAACGCCAGGATGCCCGCCGCGACGATGAGCGGCTGGGCGATCGCGGTGTCGCGGATCGTGTCGGCGTCGCTCTCGGTCCCGTGCAGCGCGAGGTCGACGCCGGCGGCCTCGGACAGCGCGGAGAGGCGCTCGGCGAATGCCGGCTCGGCGAGCCAGGGGGCGAGGAAACCGGGGGTCTGGGAGCCCTGACCAGGGCAGACGACGACGATCACCGTCTCAGTCTGCCAATCCAGCGCGGGGCATGTGTGTGCACTCGATACAAGGTATTCGCCGCACCCTTGTCCTGCACCCACATACCGCCCGTCAGCTCGACGGACGGCGGCGCGGCGTCGACTCGTGATCGCTCATCGACCCGATGATGAGCGCCGACTGCAGGATCAGCGCCTCACGCGCGCCCGTGGCATCCCACCCGATCACGTCGGAGACGCGCTTCAGGCGGTAGCGGACCGTGTTCGGGTGGACGAAGAGCTCGCGAGCGGTGGCCTCAAGGGATCGGCCGTTGTCGAGGTAGCTCCAGAGCGTCGTGAGCAGCTCGGTCGAGTGCGCCTGCAACGGGCGGTAGATGCGATGCACGAGCGTCGCACGTGCCAGCGGATCGCCCGCGAGTGCGCGCTCCGGGAGCAGGTCGTCGGCGTGCACCGGCCGCGGCGCGTGCCGCCACGACCGCGCGACCGCGAACCCCGCGAGCGCCGCCTTCGCGCTCTTCGACGCATCGACGAGGTTCGGCACCTCGTGCCCGAGCACCAGGTGACCGGGGCCGAAGTTGGACTCCAGTTGGGTGGCGATCTCGATGAACGAGAGTGCGGGCGCGGTCCCGACCGCCTCCTCGGACTCGCCTCCGCGCGGCTCGGCCCGGCCGATCACGACGACCAGGCGATTGCCCTGCACGCCGATGAGGACGTCGGCGTGCATGTGCCGTGCGGCCCGGCGCACCTGGTCCACGTCGAACAGCTTCGGAGCCGTGCCGACGAGCACCGCGACCTCGCCGTGGCCGTGCCAGCCGAGCGCCGCGATGCGGCTCGGCAGCTCGTCGTCGTACTCGCCCGAGAGGATCGAGTCGACGACGAGCGCCTCGAGGCGCGCGTCCCAGAGGCCGCGCGCCTCGGCGGCACGTGCGTAGACGTCGGCGGCGGCGAACGCGATCTCGCGCGAGTAGAGCAGGATTGCCTCGCGGAGCGGCTCGCCGCCGTCCTTCACGCGCTCCTCGACGACCTCGACCGTGACCCGGATGAGCTGCAGCGTCTGCTGCAGGCTCACCGAGCGGAGCAGCTCGCGCGGCGCCGCGCCGAACACGTCGGCGGCGATCCAGGGCGTCGACCGCGGATCGTCGAACCAGGCGATGAACGACGAGATGCCCGCCTGGGCGACGAGGCCCACCGCCGAGCGACGGCTCGGCGGCATCTCCCCGTACCAGGGCAGCGTGTCCTCCAGGCGCTTCAGCGTCTGGGTCGAGAGCTCACCCGAGATGGTTCGCAACCACGCGAGGGTCTCCGCCTTGGTCCTGGGCTTCGTCGCCACCGTCGGGACGCCTGCTAGCTCTCGCCGCCGGCGTTGCCGGTCGTGCCCGCGTTCACGTCGTGGAGGCGGTACCGCTCGATCGCCTGCGCAGGCAGCGACCGGTCGACCTCGCCGCGCTCGGCGAGCATCTCCAGGGTCCGCACCACGACCGAGGGGCCGTCGATCTTGAAGAAGCGACGCGCCGCCGGGCGGGTGTCCGAGAAGCCGAAGCCGTCGGCGCCGAGCGTCGCGTACTGTCCCGGCACGTAGGGCCGGATCTGCTCCTGCACGGCGTGCATGAAGTCGGACACGGCGACGAACGGGCCGCGGGCGCCGGCGAGCTTCTGCGTGAGGTACGGCACGTGGCGCTCGGCGTCCGGGTGGAGGAAGTTGTGCTCGTCGGCGGCGAGTCCGTCGCGCGCGAGCTCCGTCCAGCTGGTCACCGACCACACGTCGGCCGAGATGCCCCAGTCCTGCGCGAGCAGGTTCTGCGCCTCGATGATCCACGGCACCGCCACGCCCGACGCGAGCAGCTGCGCCTTCGGGCCGTCGCCCGCACCCTCCGAGATGCGGTGGATGCCGCGGACGATGCCGTCCACGTCGACCGACTCGGGCTCGGCGGGCTGCACGAGCGGCTCGTTGTAGACCGTCAGGTAGTACATGACGTTCGGGTCGGCGTGGGTGCCGCCGTACATGCGATCCAGGCCCGAGCGCATGATGTGCCCGATCTCGTAGCCGTAGGCCGGGTCGTAGGAGACGACCGCCGGGTTCGTCGCCGCGAGGAGCGGCGAGTGCCCGTCGGCGTGCTGCAGGCCCTCGCCCGTGAGCGTCGTGCGGCCCGCGGTCGCGCCGATGATGAAGCCGCGCGCCATCTGGTCGCCCGCCGCCCACATGGCGTCACCCGTGCGCTGGAATCCGAACATCGAGTAGAACACGTAGATCGGGATCAGCGGCTCGCCCTGCGTCGAGTACGACGTGCCGACGGCGGTGAACGCGGCGAGCGCGCCCGCCTCGTTGATGCCGACGTGCACGATCTGCCCCTGCGGGCTCTCCTTGTAGGCCAGGAGCAGCTCGCGGTCGACCGACGTGTAGTGCTGGCCCATCGGGTTGTAGATCTTCGCGTTCGGGAAGAACGCGTCCATGCCGAAGGTGCGGGCCTCGTCGGGGATGATCGGGACGATGCGGTTCCCGAAGTCCTTGGACCGCATGAGGTCCTTCAGGAGCCGGACGAACGCCATCGTCGTCGCGACCTCCTGCGTGCCCGAGCCCTTCTTGGCGATCGCGTACGCCGAGTCGTCGGGCAGCGAGATCGCGGTGTGGTTCGATCGGCGCTCGGGGAGGTAGCCGCCGAGCTCGCGGCGACGCTCGTGCAGGTACTGGATGGCCTCGTCGTCGTTGCCGGGGTGGTAGTACGGCGGCAGGTACGGGTTCTCCTCCAGCTGCGCGTCGGAGATGGGGATGCGCATGGTGTCGCGGAACGTCTTCAGGTTGTCCAGCGTCATCTTCTTCATCTGGTGCGTCGCGTTGCGCCCCTCGAAGGCCGGACCGAGGCCGTAGCCCTTGATGGTCTTGGCGAGGATGACCGTGGGCTGGCCCTTGTGCTCGGTCGCCGCCTTGAACGCCGCGTAGACCTTGCGGTAGTCGTGGCCGCCGCGCTTGAGGTTCCAGATCTGCTCGTCGGAGAGGTCCTTGACGAGCTCGAGGGCACGCGGGTCCCGGCCGAAGAAGTTCTCGCGCACGTAGGCGCCCGACTCGGCCTTGTAGGTCTGGTAGTCGCCGTCGGGCGTGACGTTCATGAGGTTGCGAAGCGCGCCGTCCTGGTCGCGGGCGAGCAGGTCGTCCCACTCGCGGCCCCAGACGACCTTGATCACGTTCCAGCCGGCGCCGCGGAAGAAGCTCTCGAGCTCCTGGATGATCTTGCCGTTGCCTCGGACGGGGCCGTCGAGGCGCTGCAGGTTGCAGTTGATGACGAAGGTCAGGTTGTCCAGGCCCTCGTTCGCGGCGACCTGGAGCTGGCCGCGGCTCTCGACCTCGTCCATCTCGCCGTCGCCGAGGAACGCCCAGACCTGCTGGTCGGACGCGTCCTTGATGCCGCGGTTGGTGAGGTACTTGTTCGCCTGGGCCTGGTAGATCGCGTTGATCGGCCCGAGTCCCATCGACACGGTCGGGAACTGCCAGAACTCCGGCATCAGGCGCGGGTGCGGGTAGGACGAGAGGCCCGCCGGGGCGTGCGACTTCTCCTGGCGGAAGCCGTCGAGCTGGTCGGTGGAGAGCCGTCCCTCGAGGTACGCCCTGGCGTACGTGCCGGGCGATGCGTGGCCCTGGACGAAGATCTGGTCGCCGCCGCCGGGGTGGTCCTGGCCGCGGAAGAAGTGGTTGAAGCCGACCTCGTACAGCGCCGCGGACGAGGCGTAGGTGGAGATGTGGCCGCCGACGCCGATGCCCGGGCGCTGCGCGCGGTGCACGAGCATCGCGGCGTTCCATCGGATCCAGGCGCGGTAGCGGCGCTCGAGGTCCTCGTCGCCGGGGAACGCGGGCTCGTTCTCGGGCGCGATGGTGTTCAGGTAGTCCGTGGTCGGCACCATGGGGACGCCGAGGTGGAGCTCCTTGGAGCGCTTGAGCAGGCTGAGCATGATCTCACGCCCGCGCTGGTGGCCCTTCTCGGCGACGAGGGCGTCGAGGGACTCGGCCCACTCGTTGGTCTCCTCCGGATCGGAGTCCATCGCCTCGACCGAGTACGGGTCCTGGTCGTTGACAGTCACACTCGACCTCTCTCTTCAGCAGATCGTGCCTCTGATCCGTGCGTTGCGCACGACGAAGACCGGGTCACGGTCGGGGGCACCACGCCATCCTAGTGATTCTACGGCGGCCCATGACGGTCTAGGCTGGCGCGCGTCCAGTCAGAAGCCGAGGGAGGGTCCGTGATCCTCGGTCAGGGGGCGCCCGCGCCCGAGTTCGCACTGCCCGACCAGCACGGCGCGCCGCACCGGCTCGCGGCGCTGCGCGGCAGCCGGGCGGTCGTGCTGGCGTTCGTGCCGTTCGCGTTCTCGCGCATCTGCACGCTCGAGCTGGCCGAGCTGGATGGCGCGGCCCCGATGTTCGACGCGGCGGGCGCCGAGCTCTTCGTGGCCTCCGTCGACTCCAAGCACGCGTTGCGGGCCTGGGCCGAGGAACAGGGCGTGCGGCTGACCCTCCTGTCCGACTTCTGGCCGCACGGCGCGGTCGCGCGCGCGTACGGCGCGTTCGACGAGGGGGCCGGGTTCGCACGGCGCGCCACCTTCGTGATCGGCGCCGACGGCGTCATCCGCTCGTCGTTCGAGGCGGCGCCGGGCGAGGCGCGCCCGCTCGCCGCGTACCGGGAGGCGCTCGCAGCGCTCGGGTGACCCGGTGTGCGGGCGGATGCCGCGGCCGCGCTTCGCTACGATCGAAGTGCCGCGCACGCGGCGGGGGCCTTTAGCTCAGTTGGTAGAGCGCCACGTTTACACCGTGGATGTCGTCGGTTCGAGCCCGGCAGGGCCCACCCACCCGTCCCGGCCGTCCGCACGTCAGACCGCACCCGCTCGGCGTCGGTGATGATGCGGACGGGGCCGCTGCCGGCGGCAACCGCGGGCCCGGCCCGCCGCGCGGTTCGGCGTAGGCTGGGCGGGTGCCAGTCCGCCTCGCCGACGTCCTCTCGACCGTGGAGCGCCTGTGGCCCGTCTCCGGCGCCGAACCGTGGGACGCGCCGGGGCTCGTGACCGGCGACCCGGCGCGTGAGGTCTCGCGCGTGCTCCTCGCGGTCGACGCCGTCTCGGCCACCGTCGACGAAGCCGTAACCGAGGGCGCCGACCTGATCGTGGCGCACCATCCCCTCCTGCTTCGCGGCGTCACCTCGATCGCCGAGGACCGCTACAAGGGCGCGCTGCTCGCCAAGCTCATCCGCGCCGACTGCGCGCTCGTCGGCGCGCACACGAACGCCGACATCGTCGAGACCGGCACGTCCGCGGTCCTCGCCGACCGGCTCGGCCTCGTCGAGGTCGCTCCGATCGTGCCGAACGCGACGGATGCCACGCGAGGCCTCGGCCGCGTGGGGCGCCTCGCCGAGCCGACGACGCTCGGCCGGCTCGCACGTCGCCTGGCCGAGGTCCTGCCGCCGACGGCGACCG
>NZ_SDPL01000759.1 GCF_004135055.1 Agromyces binzhouensis
CGCCGCGGGCCCGATGCCCAGCACGAACGCGGCCAGTGCGCCGGCCGCGACGAGGAGCGGCCGTCGCCGGATCGGACGCGGGGTCGTCATGCGCTCACGCTAGCGAACCGGGCGCCCCCGCGTCATCCGTCGCCGCGTACCGACGCGACCGGCAGCGCGTTCGCGGCCCGCGATATCGGATACGGCCCCGGGTATCGCGCGCGGGCGTATCCTGACGGGGTGATCGAGGACATCAAGAAGCGCGCGCTGCACCGCACGAAGATCATCGAGGGCCAGCTCCGCGGCATCGAGAAGATGATCGAGAACGACGACTACTGCATCGACATCATCACGCTGTCGCTCGCGGTCCAGAAGTCCCTCGGGTCGCTGAACAAGCTGCTCGTCGAGAACCACCTGCGCACCCACGTCTCGCACATGTACGAGCAGGGCGGCGACCAGCGCGAGGAGGCGGTGGCCGAGCTCGTGCGCATCTTCGAGCTCTCCAACAACCGGGGCTGACGACCGGATGCCGCGGATCGAGCTCGTCACCGGCGACCTCACGCGCGAGCGCGTCGACGCGATCGTGAACGCGGCGAACACGTCGCTGCTCGGCGGCGGGGGCGTCGACGGGGCGATCCACCGCGCGGGCGGGCCCGAGATCCTCGCGGAGTGCCGACGGCTCCGCCCGACGACGCTGCCCGACGGGCTGCCGACGGGCGGCGCGGTGGC
>NZ_SDPL01000760.1 GCF_004135055.1 Agromyces binzhouensis
CCGCCGCACGGCGCCGGTCGCGAGCAGTTCGGCCGCGGCCGTCTGGGCGATGCCCGGCACGGGGCAGGTCTCGTCGTCGCGGACGGCGGCGACGGCCTCGCGCAGTGCCGGGTTCGCGGGCAGCACGAGGTAGCCGAGCCGCAGCCACGGCGTGAGCACCTTCGAGAAGCTGCCGATGAGCACGGCGTGGCCCGTGCGGTCTAGCGAGGCGAGCGCGGGCAGCGGCGGACCGACGTGGCGGAACTCGCTGTCGTAGTCGTCCTCGAAGACGAGCGCGTCGGATGCCTCGGCCCAGTCGAGCAGCGCCAGGCGCGTCGCGACGGGCAGCCGCCCGCCGAGCGGGTACTGGTGGCTCGGGGTCACGAGCACGGCGTGCGGTGCGGGGCGGATGCCGCGGAGCGCGTCGACGTCGATGCCGTCGCGGTCCACGGGCACGGGGACGGTCTCGAGCGCGCCGCGGCGCACGAGCACGCGACGTGCCGACGGGTACCCGGGGTGCTCGACGGCGACCCGCGGGGTGCCGTCGACGAGGATCCGCAGCGCGGTCGCGAGGAGCGCGACGGCGTCGCTGGTGCCTGCGGTGACGACGACGTCGTCGGGTGAGCTGGTCACGCCGCGGGCGTGTCGCAGGTGCTCGGCGATCTCGGCGCGGAGGCGGGGCGAGCCGAAGTCGGGCGCGGTGTCGTCGGGCACGGCGTCGCGGGCCG
>NZ_SDPL01000761.1 GCF_004135055.1 Agromyces binzhouensis
TCGTGGCCGCGCGCGACGCCCTCGCCCGCGCCGCGGCCCGCAGCGAACCGCCCGCCACGCACCACTGATCGTCGGCCGAGGCCGTCCTGCATGCGGACCGATCCACGCGCATCGAGGGGCCGCGGGGTGACGCGGCGGGTGCGCCCCGCTACGCTGCGAGCATGACCAGCAGGCACACGCTCGTCATCGGTATGGGGGTACTGGCGGTCGCGCTCGCGTTCACGGGGTGCAGCGGGGCCGAGGGCGAGGACACCGGGGGAACCGTGGATCCCGTCGGCACGTGGGGCGATTCGTCCGGGGAGGGCTCGCCGTACCTCGAGCTCGACGACGGCGGCGACCTCTCGGGCAGCGACGGCTGCAACCAGTTGACCGGGACGTGGTCGGTGAACGAGGCCGACCAGGTGGAGTTCGAGAACGTCGCGAGCACGATGATGGCGTGCGACGGGGTCGACGACTGGCTCTCGGGCATGAGCGTCGCCGACGTCGCGAACGACACGATGACGGTGCTCGGCTCCGACGGCTCGCCCATCGGCACCCTCGAGCGAAGCGGCTGACCGGGCCGACGACCGGTGCGGTCCGGAGGCGGACCGCACCGTTGCGGCGCGCCCGCGCGTCGACTCAGCTCGCCGCCGCGAACCGCGCGGCCTGCGCACGCAGGAACGCCAGCAGCCCCGGCGGCCCGTCGACGCGGCATCCGACGCCGTCG
>NZ_SDPL01000762.1 GCF_004135055.1 Agromyces binzhouensis
CGGCCCGCTCGGCCACGCGATCGAGCTCGCCCGAGGCGCCGCCGAAGCGGGCGCCGACGGGCTGCTGCTCCTGCCCCCCTACCTCGTGTCGGGCACGCCCGACGGGCTGGCGGCCTGGGTCGAGGCGGTCGCCGCGGCATCCGACCTGCCCGTCATCGTGTACCACCGCGGCACCGCGCGGTACACCGCCGATGCGATCACGCGACTGGCCGCGAACCCGAAGGTCGTCGGGTTCAAGGACGGCACGGGAGACATCGGCCTCGCGCAGGAGATCGTGCTCGCCGCCGAGGCCGCCGGGCGCGAGGACTGGGGGTTCTTCAACGGCCTGCTGACCGCCGAGCTCAGCCAGGGGGCCTACCGCGGCATCGGCATCCCGCTCTACTCGTCGGCCGCGTTCGCGATGATCCCCGAGCTCGCCGCGCTGCACTACCGGGCGTACGTCGACGGCGACGAGACGACCCGGATGTCGCTGCTCCGCGAGTTCTACACTCCGCTCGTCCGCCTGCGCGACGAGACACCGGGCTTCGGGGTGTCGCTCATCAAGGCAGGACTGCGCCTGCGCGGGCTCCCGGTCGGCTCGGTCCGCCCGCCGCTCGTCGACCCGACGCCCGAGCAGGAGCAGCGGCTCGCCGCGATGCTCGACCGCGGGCTCGCGCTCGTCGAGCTCGGAGGCGCGCGTCCCGCCGCGTCGACGAGCTCCACGAC
>NZ_SDPL01000763.1 GCF_004135055.1 Agromyces binzhouensis
CGCTGGTGGCCGACGCACGCACCACGACCCTGCTCCACCGGCTGGGCGTGCGCACGCTCGGCGAGTTCGCGGCACTGCCCGACGAGGATGTCCGGCGGCGCTTCGGCGCGGCCGGCGCGTTCGCGCACGATCGGGCCGCCGGGCGCGAGCAGTCGCGCGTGGCGCCGCGGACTCCCCCGCCCGACTTCGAGGTGGAGCAGCACTTCGAGCCCCCGCTCGAACGCGTCGACCAGCTCGCGTTCGCGTTCCGCGTGCGGGCCGAGGAGTTCATCGAACGGATGCGGGCCGTGCGGCTCGTGTGCACGGGCATCCGGGTCGAACTCGACGACGAGCGCGGCGGCCACTCGAGTCGCAGCTGGCTGCACCCGCACTGGTTCACGCCTGCCGACGTGGTCGACCGCGTGCGGTGGCAGCTGCAGGGGTCCGGCACGGCCGAGACGGGGCTCGAGTCCGCGATTGTGCGCCTGCGGATCGTGCCCGAACGGGTCGACTCGACCGGCAACCACGAGGAGGGACTCTGGGGCGGCGGCCCCGACGAGCGCGTGCACCACGGGCTCACGCGCGTGCAGAGCATGCTCGGGCACGAGGGCGTGGTCACGGCCGCGATCGGCGGCGGGCGCATGCTCGCCGACCGTCAGGTGCTCGTGCCGTGGGGCGATCGCGCCTCCGAGCGGGTCGCGGCGGAGGCGCCCTGGCCGGGGA
>NZ_SDPL01000764.1 GCF_004135055.1 Agromyces binzhouensis
CCGACGGCGGAGCGACCGCCCGCGCGGGGCGGGCGGTGTTCGTCGGCGTCCGCGGCGGGCGTCTCGGCGTCCGGAGCGTGCACCGCCTCGTCGCAGGCCTCCTCGAGGAGCTGCCGGGCTCCGGTCCCGCAGGACCCCACGCGTTCCGGCACAGCGCCGCCACGCACCTGCTCGACGGCGGTGCCGACCTCCGCGCCGTCCAGGAGTTCCTCGGGCACGCGAGCCTCGGCACGACGCAGATCTACACTCACGTCTCGGCCGAGCGGCTCAAGCAGACGTATCGCACGGCGCACCCGCGGGCCTGAACGCGTTCGGCGCCTCGCGTCACCCGGCCATGGGGAGGAGCACCGCACGCGGCACACCGCCGAACCAGAGGAGGGGCGAGACGTACTCGCCGTGCACCCGCACGCCGAGATGGACGCATCGGTCGTCGCAGTGCCCGCCGGTCGCCACGATCGCCACCGGATCGCCGGCGCGCACCGCTGCACCGGCCGCCACGCCGGCCGCGACCGGCTCGATCGAGCTGACGACGCCTCCGCCGTGATCGATCGAGAGCACGCCCCGCCCGGCGACCGGGCCGGCGTACGACACGACGCCGTTCGCCGGCGCCACGACCGGGTCGCCCGGCAGGGCCGCGACGTCGATCCCGCGGTGCCCCGCCGAGTACGGCGTCGGAGGGGCTCGGAACGGCGCGACGAC
>NZ_SDPL01000765.1 GCF_004135055.1 Agromyces binzhouensis
CGGGCGCCTGCGACGAGGCCGGCACGCGGTTCGCGCTGAACCTCGCGCCACCCGTCGGCGTCGCGGCCGCGGCCCTCGCGATCGCCGATCCGCTGGTCGTCAACGTGCACGAGGCGCGCGCGGTCGGCATCGGTCCGGCCCTGACCGATCACGCACCGGCCGAGGCGTGGCGGGATGCCGCGGCATCCGTCGTCGGCGACCTGGCGCGATCGGTCGTCGTGACCCTCGGAGCGCGCGGCGCGGTCGCTGCCGACGCCGACGGATCGTGGATCGTGGCGGCACCCGAGGTGGAGGCCGTCGACACGACGGGAGCGGGGGATGCCGCGACCGGAGCACTCGCCGCGATGCTCGCCGAGGGCAGGTCGCTGCCCGACGCCGTCCGGGTCGCGGTCGCGGCGGGTGCCATCGCCGCGCAGTCGCGCGGCACCGTGGATTCGTATGCCGGCCTCGCCGACGTGCTCGCCCTCGCCGACCGGACGGAGCTCCGATGACCGTGCCCGTGATCGTCGACTGCGACCCGGGGCACGACGACGTCATGGCGCTCTGGCTGGCCGCGGGGCATCCCGCGCTCGACCTGCTGGCCGTGACCACCGTCGGCGGCAACGTGCCGCTCGAGCACACGAGCCGCAACGCGCGCATCGCGCTCTCGGTGGCCGGCGTGGCCGGCGTCCCGGTGGCGGCCGGCGCTCCCGG
>NZ_SDPL01000766.1 GCF_004135055.1 Agromyces binzhouensis
ATGCGAACCCCGCCGAGGCCGACCAGCTGCTCGGCTTCGCCGAGCACGGCGTCGGCGTGGCGGAGCGTCGGCGCGAGGCCGGGCAACGCGAGCAGGCGAACCTCGCGCTCGAGGCGGCCGCGGAATCGGTCCGTCGCGCGGCGACCCTGCTCGACGCGGTCGAGACGTTCGAGGTCGAGGCGCTGCGCGCCGAGTCGACCCTCGCGGCGATCGTCGAGGACTCCCGCGGAGATATCGCCGTCGCCCTCAAGGAGCCCCACTCGCCCGGCGTCGCGACGGCGATCGCCGAGCTGCAGACCGCACTCGCGAGCCTGCCGCCGGCGGGCGTCAACACCGACCCCTTCACCCACCTCGACCGGCTGCGTGAGGCGAACTCCGGGCTGGATGCCGCGATCGCCGCGGCGCGCGAGCGGGCGGCGCGTCCGATCCCGCCGCTCGAGCACGTGCGGCACGCCATCGACGATGCCGATCGTCAGCTCGCCGTGACGCGGGACGTCATCGCGGGCCACCGCGGCTGGATCGGCGCCGATGCCCGAACCCGACTCGCTGAGGCCGAGCGCACCCGGCAGGACCTCGACCGCTACCTCGGCGAGCCCGCGGCGACCGCCATCGTGATCGGCGACGACCACCGCGAGCACGCGATGGCGATCGCGCGCCGTTCCGCCGCGCTCGCGGGCGAGGCGCTGCACCTG
>NZ_SDPL01000767.1 GCF_004135055.1 Agromyces binzhouensis
GCCGCATCGGTGGCACCGCGCGACGAGCCCGCGGCGGGTGCGCACTCCGACGAGGTGCGGCTCGACGACGGCGCCCGACGCCGTCTCGCCCGTGCCGGCATGCCCGAGGGCGCGCAGGTCAAGGTCAACCTGCTGCTCACGCGCCTCCCGCGCCTCGCCGACGCGTCGGTCGCACCGGAGCAGGCGTTCGCCGGCACGTTCCACATCAACGAACTCGAGACCCAACTCGACGCCGCCTACGACCGCGCCGCGGCCGGACGCCTGCCCGACCCGCTGCCGTGCGAGATCTACTGCCACACCCTGAGCGACCGGACCATCCTCGGGCCCGGCCTCGTCGGATCCGACGCCCAGACCCTCACCGTGTTCGGCCTGCACGTGCCCGACCGGCTGGTCGACGCGCACGGCAACGACGAACTGCGCGAGCGCCTCCGCGACGCGGTGCTCGCGTCGCTCGACTCCGTGCTGGCCGAGCCGATCGCCGACGTCATCGCGACGGATGCCGCCGGCCGGCCGTGCATCGAGGTGAAGACGACCCGCGACCTCGAGCACGCGCTGAACATGCCGGGCGGCAACATCTTCCACGGCCCGCTCTCGTGGCCGTGGATCGAGCCCGGCGCCGAGGCCGCGACGCCCGCCGAGCGCTGGGGCGTCGCGACCGGGCACGCGCGCGTGCTCATGTGCGGCTCCGGCGC
>NZ_SDPL01000768.1 GCF_004135055.1 Agromyces binzhouensis
GCGCGCCCGGTCGCGCGCTGCGCGAAGGCGGGGTCGTCGGAGGGCGGACCGGCCGGGTTCGGGTGCCCGTGCGGATCGGCGGGCGGCGGGGGCGTCAGGCTCACGGCGGAAGCCTAGCGATCACCGCCGTCCTCGAGCGGGAACATCACGCCCGGATTCATGATGCCGGCCGGGTCGAAGACGGCCTTGATCCGCCGCTGCAGGTCGACCGATGCGTCGCCCAGCTCCTCGGCGAGCCACCGGCGCTTCAGGACGCCGACGCCGTGCTCCCCGGTCAGCGTGCCGCCGAGCCGCACCGCGGCGCGGAACAGTTCATCGGCCGCGGTCCAGACGTGCTCGGGCACCCGGTCGCCCTCGAACACGAAGTTCGGGTGGAGGTTGCCGTCGCCCGCGTGCGCCAGCGTCGGGATCTCGACCCCGTAGTGCGCCCCGATCCGGGCGATCTCGCGGAACATCTCCGGCAGCCGCGACCGCGGGACGGCGACGTCCTCGATGAGCACGTTCCCGCGTGAGGCGAGCGCGGGGTGCATCGCGCGGCGGATGTCGAGCAGGCGCTCGCCCGTCGCGGCATCCGTCGACCGCTCGACCCGCCCGCCCGACTCGGCGAAGACGCGCGCGATCGTGTCGGCCTCGGCGGCGGCGTCGCCGGCGTCGCACTGCGCGAGCAGGAACGTCTCGCCGGGGGCGAAG
>NZ_SDPL01000077.1 GCF_004135055.1 Agromyces binzhouensis
AGCGCGTCGGCGACGCCGCGGCGCACGCGCTGCGCCCGGGTGAGCCCACGACCGGGCGGGGCGACGGGCAGCACCGACGGGATGCGGTCGTAGCCGAGCAGTCGCGCCACCTCCTCCGCGAGGTCGACGTTCGCGGTGAGGTCGGGACGCCACGACGGCGGGACCACGTCGAAGCCGCCCTCGACGCGGGCGACCGCGCCGCCGATCTCGGCGAGTGCGTCGTGCACCTCGTCGGCGGTGTACTCGACGCCGATGAGTCCCGTGACGAACCCGTCGGGCAGGTGGATCGCCTCGCGCGCGGGCGCCTCGTGGATGAGCGAGCCCCGCTCGTCGGCGACGCCGCCCGCGAGGTCGACGAGCAGCTGCGCGACGCGAGCGGCCGCCGCTCCCGCCACGGCGGGGTCGACGCCGCGCTCGAAGCGCTTGGACGCCTCGCTCGGGAGCTTGTGCCGGCGCGCGGTGCGGGCGATCGAGACGGGGTCGAAGTTCGCGGCCTCGATCAGCACGTTCGTCGTCGCATCCCCGATCTCGGTGGACGCGCCGCCCATGACGCCCGCGAGTCCGATCGCGCCCCGGTCATCGGTGATGAGCAGGTCCTCCGCATGGAGGGTGCGCACCTTGCCGTCGAGCGTCTCGAGCGTCTCACCGGGCGCGGCGCGGCGCACGACGATGCCGCCCTGCAGCGCGTCGAGGTCGTAGCCGTGGATCGGCTGGCCGAGTTCGAGCATCACGTAGTTGGTGATGTCGACCGGAAGCGAGAGCGAGCGGATGCCGGCGAGCTTCAGTCGGGCGACCATCCAGGCCGGCGTGGGCCGGGTCGGGTCGATCCCGCGCACGATCCGCGTCGCGAACACGCTCGCGCCGACGCGGCCGCGGATCGGCGCCTCGTCCCGGACCTCGACGGGGAAGGCGTCGGCCGATGCCGTCGCGGCCGGCACCTGCGCGGCCGGGTCGCGGTACACCGCGCCCGTGGCGTGGGCGTACTCCCGGGCCACGCCGCGGATCGAGAACGCGTAGCCGCGGTCGGGCGTGACGTTGATCTCGACCGCGGCGTCGTCGAGGCCGAGCAGGGCGATCGCGTCGGTGCCGACCGGTGCGTCGACGCCGAGCGTCGAGAGGCGCAGGATGCCGTCGTGGTCCTCGCCGAGCCCCAGCTCCTTGGCCGAGGCGATCATGCCGTCGGACACGTGGCCGTAGGTCTTGCGCGCCGCGATCGGGAACGGACCGGGCAGGACCGACCCGGGAAGGGTCACCACGACCTTGTCGCCGACGAAGAAGTTCCGTGCGCCGCACACGATGCCGTGCACCGCGTCGCCGCCGTCGGCGGCCTGCTCGCCCTCGGGCGCGACGCGCACCTGGCACCAGCGGATGGTCTTGCCGTTCGTCTGCGGCTCCTCGACGAACTCGAGGACCTCGCCGACGACGATCGGGCCCTGGAGGTCGAACGTGTGCACGTCCTCCTCCTCGAGACCGACGCGCACGAGCGCGGCGTGCACGTCGTCGAGGGACGTGCCGGGCGGGAGATCGACGTACTCGGCGAGCCAGCTGAGAGGCACTCGCATGTCCTAGACCACCATTCCGAACTGCTGGGAGAAGCGGATGTCGCCCTCGGCCATGTCGCGCATGTCCTGCACGTCGTTGCGGAGCATGAGCCCGCGCTCGATGCCCATGCCGAAGGCGAAGCCCGTGTGGACCTCGGGGTCGATGCCCGCGGCGCGGAGCACGTTGGGGTGCACCATGCCGCAGCCGCCCCACTCGATCCAGCGCGGCCCGTCCTTGAAGGTCGGGTGCCAGAAGTCGAGCTCGGCCGAGGGCTCCGTGAACGGGAAGAAGCTCGGGCGCAGGCGCACCTTCGCCTCGTCGCCGAAGATCGACTTCACGAAGTGGTCGAGCGTGCCGCGGAGGTGGGCCATGGTCAGGCCCTTGTCGACCGCGAGGCCCTCGAACTGCATGAAGACGGGGAGGTGCGTCGCGTCGAACTCGTCGGTGCGGTACACGCGGCCGGGTGCGAGCACGTAGATCGGCACCTCGCGTTCGAGCATCGAGCGCACCTGCACGGGGCTCGTGTGCGTGCGGAGCACGAGGTGCGCCTCCGGCGGGTCGACGAAGAAGGTGTCCTGCATCGCGCGCGCCGGGTGGTCGGCGTCGAAGTTGAGGGCGTCGAAGTTGAACCACTCGCTCTCGACCTCGGGGCCCTCCGCGATCTCCCAGCCCATGCCAGTGAAGACGTCGCACACGCGGTCCTGCAGCAGTGCGAGCGGATGCCGGGCGCCGGGCGTGAACCGGGACGGCAGCGCCGTGACGTCCACCGCCTCGGCGGCGAGCTGCGCCTCGGCCTCGGCGGCGACGATCTCCGCCTCGCGGGCGGCGAACGCCTGGTTCACCCGGCCGCGGGCGGAGCCGACGAGCTTGCCGAGGGCGGCCTTCTGGTCGTTCGGGACGGAGCGCAGCGAGGCGTTCAACCGCGCGAGCGTCGACTTCTCGCCGGTGTGCTCGCTGCGGACGGCCTTCAGCGCGGCGGAGTCGCCTGCTGCGTCGATCGCGGCGAGGGCCGCGTCGACCGCGGCCGCGACGGCCGGTTCGGTGATCTGGAGGGGCTCGGACACGAGAGTCGAGTCTAGTCGGGGCGCGTGGCCCCCTGCGTCGACTAGATCGCGCCCTTGCCCGTCTGGCGCCTCTCCGCGTTGGCCGTGGCGATCCCCTTCAGGAGCTCCTCGTTCTCCTCGTCGGGGTTCGGCGTGGGGCTCCCGGTCTTGCTCGCCGTGCGACGGGACACCCAGCGCGCGACCCACGACAGGGACAGGTTCATGATCAGGTACAGCACGAGCGCGACGATGTAGAACGAGAACAGGTAGTAGTTGCCGTAGAACGTCGCGAGCTGGTTCATCGTCACGCGCAGCAACTCGACGTAGCCGACGATGTAGCCGAGCGAGGTGTCCTTCAGCAGCACGACGAGCTGGGCGATGATGATCGGCAGCATCTGGCGGAACGCCTGCGGGAACTCGACGAGGATCTTCGACTGCATCGGGCGCATGCCGAGGCTGAGGCCGGCTTCGCGTTGGCCGCGCGGCAACGATGCCAGGCCGGCGCGCAGCGCCTCGCCGATCAGCACGCCGTTGTAGAGCGAGAGTGCTGCGACGACCGCCCAGAACGTGCCGGTGCTCAGGACCAGCAGGATGAACAGCATCATGAGCAGCACCGGCATGCCGCGGATGAACTCGAGGACCACGGCAGTGGGGATCCGGATCCACGCCGTCTGCGCGCTGCGCAGCAACGAGAAGACGGTCCCGAGGATGAGCGCGAACGCCGACGCCGTCAGGGCGGCGCTGAGCGTACCCCACACGCCGACGGTGAAGATGCGCTCCCAGACGATCGGGTTGGTGAAGGGTTCCCAGCGTGACGGATCGAAGTAGCCGGGGAGGTTCCCCTTCGGCGCCGCGAGCGTCACCACGATCCACCCGAGTCCGGCGAGGATCAGGACCGCGCCGATGATGGAGCTGATCCGGGAGCGACGACGGGCGACGGGGCCCGGGGCGTCGAAGAGGACACTCGATCCGGTCATCGCTGCACCACCCAACGGCGTTCGAGGCGTGCCGCGAGGAGCCCCAGCGGCACGGTGATGAGCAGGTAGAAGGTGGCGACGCCGAGGAGGATCGGGATGACCGCGTCACCGCGGTCGTTCGCGAGGATCCGGCCGGTCGCGAAGAGGTCGACGACGAAGAACGCACCCGCGACCGAGGTGTTCTTCGTGAGCGCGATGAACACGTTGATGAGCGGCGGCACCGTCATCCGGAAGGCCTGCGGCAGGACGATGAGCCCGACGGTCTGGGCGAACCCGAAGCCCACGCTGCGGGCCGCCTCGGCCTGCCCGACGGGCACGCCGTTGATGCCCGATCGAAGGGCCTCGGCGATGAACGGCGACGTGTACACCGACAGGCCGATGAACGCGGCCGTGACGAAGTCCAACCTCGATCCGAGGATCGGAAGGACGATCGCGGTGAAGAACAGCACGAGCGTGAGCGGGGTGTTGCGCACCAGCTCGGTGTAGCCCGTCGAGAACCACCGCAGCGACGCCACCGGCGAGATGCGCATGGCCGCCACGAGCGTGCCGATGACGAGCGCGGCGAGTCCCGACACCACGAGGAGCAGCACCGTGGTGCCGAAGCCCTCGAGGTAGAGCGGGAGGTTTTCGATGACCGCGTCCACGCGCTTCCTTCCTGTGGTCTGAGGTCGACGTGCCGAACCGGGAGGTCCGGACGCCGTGCGGCGCCCGGACCTCCACGCGGATCAGTACCGGTCGACGGCCGGCGGCTCGCGGAACTCGAGCACCGTGCCTGCGGTCGCGTCCCAGGCGGCCTCGTACGAGCCGTCCTCGTAGGACTGCTCGAGCACGTCGTTGATGAACGACCGGAAGTCGTCATCGCCGAGCATGACGCCGATGCCGTAGGGCTCCTCGGTGAACGGCTCGCCGACGACCTTGAACTCGCCGGGGTTCTGGTCGACCAGGCCCGCGAGGATCACGTTGTCGGTCGACACGGCGACGACCTGGCCGCTGCGCAGCGGCTCGAGGCAGTTGCTGTACGTGTCGGTCTCGAACACCTCGGCGCCGAGGTCGCGCAGGTTGGCGGCCGGCGTGGAACCGCTCACCGAGCAGACCGGCTGGCCGACGAGGTCGTCCTCGCTCGTGATGTCCTCGTTGTCGGCGAGGACGAGGATGGACTGGCCGGCCTCGAAGTAGGGTCCGGCGAAGTCGACGACCTGCTTGCGATCGTCGTTGATCGTGTACGTCGCGACGACGAAGTCGACCTCGCCGTTCTCGATGAACGGCTCGCGGTTGGCCGAGACGGTCTCGACCCACTCGATGTCCTCCGGTGCGATGCCGAGCTCCGCGGCGATGATCTTCGCGATCTCGACGTCGAACCCGACGGGCACGCCGTCCGGTCCGACGAGGCCGAAGAGCGGCTGGTCGAACTTGGTGCCGACCGTGACCGTGCCCGCCTCGGCGAGCGCCGCCATGGTCGTCCCCTCCGCGAACTCCGGGGCCTCCTCCACCGTGGGCTCATCGGCGGCATCGTCTCCGCCGCCGGCGCAGCCGGCGAGCAGGAGTGCGGTCGCGGCAGCCGCCGCGACGAGTGCGATTCTGCTGCGTCTCATGTCGTGCCTCATCTCTCGTGGTTCGTTCGGGTTTCTCCGCCGCTCGTGGCAGCAGAGGTCTAGTGCTCGAGGATCTTCGAGAGGAAGTCCTTCGCGCGGTCGGTCTTGGGGTGGTCGAAGAACTCCGCGGGCGTCGCCTCCTCGACGATCTTCCCGTCGGACATGAAGAGCACGCGATCGGCCGCCTTGCGCGCGAAGCCCATCTCGTGGGTGACGACGATCATGGTCATGCCCTGCTCGGCGAGGCTCACCATCACGTCGAGCACCTCGTTGATCATCTCGGGGTCGAGCGCGCTCGTCGGCTCGTCGAGGAGGATGAGCTTCGGGTTCATCGCGAGCGATCGCGCGATCGCCACGCGCTGCTGCTGGCCGCCCGAGAGCTGCGCCGGCATCTTCTTCGCCTGGTTCGCGACGCCGACGCGCTCGAGCAGCTCCATCGCCTTGGCGTCGGCCTCCTTGCGCGGGATGCGGCGCACCTTGATCGGAGCGAGCGTGACGTTCTCGAGCACGGTCTTGTGGGCGAACAGGTTGAACGACTGGAAGACCATGCCCACGTCGGCGCGCAGCTTCGCGAGCCCCGCGCCCTCCTCCGGGAGCTTCTGGCCGTCGATCGTGATGGTGCCCGAGTCGATGGTCTCGAGTCGGTTGATCGCACGGCACAGCGTCGACTTGCCCGAACCCGACGGGCCGATGACGACGACGACCTCGCCGCGATTCACGACCGTGTTGATGTCGTTCAGGACGTGCAGCTCGCCGAAGTGCTTCTCGACCTTGTCGATCACGACGAGAGGCTCGCCGCGACGGACCGAGATGTTCGACGTTCGAGGAGCGGTGTCGGCGGCCATACCCCTCAAACTAGGGCCCGGGGGTGCCCGGCGGCCACCGCCAGAGCGGGGGGTTTACCGTTCCGTTACCTCAGCTGCGCTGCGCGAACGCGCTCTCGTACAGGCAGACGGATGCCGCGGTCGCGAGGTTCATCGATTCCGCGTGCCCGTAGATCGGCACCGTGACCACCCGGTCCGCGAGGGGCAGCACCTCGTCGGGCAGGCCCCGGGCCTCGTTGCCGAAGAGCCAGGCCGTCGGCTGAGCGAGGAGGCCGTCGCGACGGGCCTCGAGCAGGTCCTCGCCCTTGACGTCGGCGGCCAGGATCGTGAGGCCCGCCTCGCGGGCGCGGGCGAGCACGTCCTCGAGCTCGGCCCCGACCGCGACGGGCAGGTGGAAGATCGATCCCGTCGACGAGCGCACGACCTTCGGGTTGTAGAGGTCGACCGCGCGCCCGGTGAAGACGACCGCGTCGGCGCCGGCCGCGTCGGCGGCGCGGACGATGGTGCCCGCATTGCCGGGGTCGCGCACCTCCTCGAGGATCGCGACGAGCTTCGGCTTCGCCGCGAACACGTCCTTCACGGCGGTCGGGAACTGGTGGCAGACCGCCACGAAGCCCTGCGGCGTGACCGTGTCGGCCATCGCGTCCAGGACCTCCTCCGTGACGTACTCGACGTCGACGCCCGCGTCGATGGCCGTGTCGCCGATGTCGGCGTAGCGTTCGAGCGCGGTCGGCGTCGCGTAGAGCTCGACGACGAGCTGCGGCCGGAACGTCAGGGCCTCGGCGACGGCCTGCGGCCCCTCCAGGAGGAACATGCCCGTCTCGACGCGCGCGGGCTTCTTCGCGAGCTTCGCGACGGCCCGCACCCTGGGCGACCTCGGGTTCTCCAGCACGGGTCAAGCCTAGCGACGGATGCCGCGGCGGCGCCGCTCCCCCGCCGTGCAGCGGCATCCGCCCCGTGCCGTCGCCCGCCTGCTCCTGCGCGTGCGCCGCCCGGAGACGATGAACGGCCCGGCACCGCGAGGGTGCCGGGCCGTTCGGGCCGAAGCAGCGATCAGGCCGCGTTCTTCGGAGCGTTCACGTCGCTCGGGAGCGCCTTCTTTGCGGCCTCGACGAGGCCCGCGAAGGTCGCCGGCTCGTTGACCGCGAGGTCGGCGAGGATGCGACGGTCGACCTCGATGCCGGCGAGGCCGAGCCCCTGGATGAGGCGGTTGTACGTGATGCCGTTCTGGCGCGCAGCGGCGTTGATCCGCTGGATCCAGAGGCGACGGAAGTCGCCCTTCTTCTTGCGGCGGTCGTTGTACGAGTAGACGAGCGAGTGGGTGACCTGCTCCTTCGCCTTGCGGTAGAGGCGCGACCGCTGCCCGCGGTAGCCCTCGGCGCGCTCGAGGATGACCCGACGCTTCTTGTGCGCGTTGACTGCGCGCTTGACTCTTGCCATGACTGTGTCTCTTCCTTACCGGGTCTCGTCGCTCAGCGACCGAGCAGCTTCTTGATGACCTTGGTGTCGGGCGCCGAGGCGACCTTGTCCTGGTTCAGGCGGCGGGTGCGCACCGAGGACTTGCCCTCGAGGTTGTGGCGCATACCGGCCTGCTGCTTCTTGATCTTGCCGCTGCCGGTGACCTTGAAGCGCTTCTTGGACCCGGAGTGGGTCTTCTGCTTCGGCATCTCTCGTCTCTCTCCTTGGTTCTGCCGCCACCGAGGTGGCGGACGTGTGTGCTGGCCTAGGCCTCGTCGGCCGCGGCCGTCTGCGGTCCGTCGCCCGCGGCATCCGCCGCCGGGCGCTGCTTCGCCGCAGCACGCTGTGCATTCGCCTCGGCCTTGGCCTCGGACTTGTTCTTGAGGGGCGCGATGACCATGACCATGTTGCGACCGTCGATCGTCGGGTTGTGCTCGACGGTGCCGTACTCGGCGACGTCTTCCGCGAAGCGCTGCAGGAGGCGGACGCCCATCTCGGGACGCGACTGCTCGCGACCGCGGAAGAGGATCATGGCCTTGACCTTGTCGCCGGACTTCAGGAAGCCGACGGCGCGCTTCATCTTGGTCTCGTAGTCGTGCTTGTCGATCTTGAGGCGGAACCGAACCTCCTTGAGGATCGTGTTCGCCTGGTTGCGCCGGGCTTCCTTCGCCTTCTGCGCAGCCTCGTACTTGTACTTGCCGTAGTCCATGATCTTGACGACCGGCGGACGGGAGTTCGGCGCGACCTCGACGAGATCGAGGTCGGCCTCCTGCGCGAGCCGCAGTGCCACCTCGATCTTCACGACGCCGACCTGCTCTCCGCCGGGGCCCACAAGGCGGACCTCGGGAACGCGGATACGGTCATTGGTACGCGGATCGCTGATGCGAGTCTCCTCTACTCGAACGTGTGTTCCAGCCCTTCGGGAGACGGATGCCGCCCGAAGACGAGAGCGGAAATCCACGCGATGACGCCCCGCGGATTCTCACCGCGGGCTCATGCGGCACCCTTGCTCCTCCCCCGCCGGAACGGGGAAGGGGAGTGCGAACGACCCGGTAACCTTGATGAAGCGGTATGCGCGGGTGGGAGTCTCTCCACTTTCGTACCGGGGACTGGCCCCGGAGCCCGCAGTAGTCTAGCAGAGGAATCCCCGGTGAGCGACACTTCGCCCGAGTCCACGCGTGCGCCCGAGCACGACCAGCCCGAGAACGGTGCCCACGCCGATGCCGCTCAGGGCGCTCCCGACACCGAGCAGGCCGTCGCCGATGCGACGCGCGACATCGCCGAGGTCCCGGCGGTCGAAGTGATCACGACCGCGGCCGTGCACCTCATGAGCGCCGCGGCCGTCAAGGTCGGCCTCGCCGACGACCCCGCGTCGCAGACCGACCTCGACGAGGCGCGCAAGCTCATCAACGCCCTCGCGGGCCTGATCACCGCCGGAGCACCGGAGATCAGCGACATGCACGCGCGGTCGCTGCGCGACGGCCTCCGCTCCCTGCAGCTCGCGTTCCGCGAGGCCTCGACGATCCCCGACGAGCTCGGCAAGGGCCCCGGCGAGAAGTGGACCGGGCCGGTCTCCTAGTCGTGGCCTGCCCGGCCGCGCCGGCAGCCGCTCACGGCTGGCAGTGCGGGCACCAGTACGTCTCGCGCAGTTCGACGTCGTTGCGCCCGAATCGCCCGTAGGCGATGCGCGTGCCGCAGCGGCGGCACGGCTCGCCCGCGCGGCCGTAGACCCAGAGCCGCCGACCGGGTCGGGTATCGCCCGTCGTCGTCCGCTCCGAGCGGTCGCGGTTGGCATGGATGACGCGACGCGCGAGGTCGATCGCCGGCACGAGGTCGACCTCGCCGATCGGCCGCTCCGGTCGGATGCCGCGGAGGAAGCACACCTCGTTGACGAGCACGTTGCCGAGCCCCGCGAGGTTGCGCTGGTCGGCGAGCGCGACCACCGCCGGCACCCCGGGCTCGGCGGCCAGGCGTCGCGTCGCCTCCGCAGCGTCCCAGTCGGGACCGAGCAGGTCGGGTCCGAGGTGGCCGAGCCGATCGGCCTCCTCGGCGGCGGGGAACACCTCCACCACGCCGAGATCGAAGCCGACCGCCGTGGCATCCGCCGTCTCGACGATCGCCCGGGCGCGATGCGCCGGGCTCGGCCAGCGCTGACCGGGCCGGAGCACGCGCCACTCCGCCTCCATCTTGAGGTGGGTGTGCAGCACCACGCCGCCGATGCGCATGAGCAGGTGCTTGCCGCGGCTGGCGACCGAGTGGATCGTCTCGCCCGCGAGGTCGACCGTCGCGAACGCCGGCACCCGGATGTCGCTCCGGACCACGGTGCGCCCGGCGAGCGCATCGTCGAGCCGGCGTGCCGCACGGAAGACGGTGTCGCCCTCGGGCATCAGCTCCTCGCCTCGAATCGGAGGCCCTGCGGCGTCTCGCGGAAGCCGGCACCCCTGAGGGGCGCGTCGAGCGTCGATCCGAACACGCCCGCGCCGTTCACCGTCTCGACGCGGAACCGGGCCCCGCGCGCTCGGGCGAGCGCGCCGGCGAGCGCGTCGGCACCCTGCGCGAGCACCGCCTCGTCATCGGTGAACACGAGCGCGGTGCGGCCGCCGCGCTCCAGGTAGAACGCCGGTTCGCCGTCGACGATCGCGACGACGGCGCCGGCCTTGCGGGCGGGGCGATGCGTGAGCTCGACGACCGGGTCGGGCCAGTCGAGCGCCGCGCCGAA